>CAYGKI010000012.1:10964-19858 GCA_964350235.1 uncultured Gemmatimonadaceae bacterium
GGCCCACACGATGAAGAGTCCAGGCAGCTGGGCGGCCTCCCCGGCCGCGACCCGGGCCACCGCCCCGGCCAGTGCCTCGTTGAGCGCCCTGGCCCCCTGGCTTCCCCCCACCACCAGGAGCACGGTGGCCTCCGCAGGAACATTCAGGCGCGCGCGGGCTCGGGCGCGATCCACGTTCGCCGGTGGACGAACGGGGTTCCCGCTCAGCACCGCGCGCTCGACACCCGCCGGCAGCCGGTCCACGGCCTCCGGGAACGCCAGGTGGATCCTCGTCGCCCAACGGCTCAGGAGCTTGGTCACCAGTCCGGGGACAGCGTTCTGTTCCTGCAGGAAAAGGGGCGTCCCGGTGAGGGCGGCGGCGATACCCGCCGGGGCCCCCGCGTAGCCCCCCGTCACGACCACGGCTTCGGGACGGAGGGTCTGGAAGAGACGCACGGCCCGGAGCACGGACCCCAGGAGGCCCGCCACGTTCAGCAGGCTTTTCAGAGGTCGGGAGCGATCGATCCCGCGGATGGGGAGCAGCACGTGCCATTCACCCCGCTCGGCGAGGATGCGCCCCTCGATGCCGCGACGGGACCCCATGAACAGGACACGGGCGTCCGGACGAAGCGCCCTCAGCGCGTCGGCCACCGCCAACGCCGGATAGAGGTGCCCCCCCGTCCCGCCCCCCGAGAACGCGACCACCGGAGCCTCACGCACGAGCCTTCCTCCCTCCCCGCCGCGGGCCACCACGTCCGGAAGCCCGCGCCACGGACATGAGCATGCCCAGGGCGATGCACGTGACCAGCAGGTTGGACCGACCGAAAGACACCAGCGGGAGCGACAGCCCGGTGGCCGGGAGGAGCGCCAGCCCCACAGCCATGTGCAGGAGCGCCTGAAGGGCGATGAGGCTGGTCAGCCCGACGGCGAGAAGCTCTCCGAAGAGATCGGGGGCGCGCCCCGCCACCCGGAAGCCCACCAGCACCACCACCGCGTAGCAGGCCACCAGGAGGAGGACGCCCATGAGTCCCCACTCCTCGCCGATCATGGCGAAGATGAAGTCGTTGTGCGCCTCGGGCAGGAATCCGAACTTCTGCCGGCCTTCGCCGATGCCCACGCCGTGGACCCCTCCCGATCCGAGCGCCACCAGCGACTGCCGGACCTGGAAGCCCGCCCCCGTCGGATCCGAGACCGGATCCAGGAACGCGGCGAGACGGTCCGCACGGAAACCCACGGACAGCTGATTCCGCAGCACGGGAAGGGCCAGCAGGGCAAGGAAGCCGAAGTGCGCGATCCGCCCACCGGCGCAGAACACGACGAGCGCCCCGAGCATCCCGACGAGGAACGCCGTGGAGAGATCGGGCTGGAGCACGATGAGGCCGAGCACCACCCCCCAACCCACGAGGAACGGCATCATGCCGCGCGACAGGGACTTGAACTGCGGGGCCTTACGAACCGCCAGGGCGGCGGTCCATACCACGACCGCGATCTTGGCGAACTCCGACGGCTGGAGACCGATGCCGATGTTCAGCCAGCGACGGGCGCCGTTGATCTCCGGAGCGATGGCGTGGGTCCACGGGAGGACCACGAGGATCAGCGCGACGATGGTGAGCCCCAATAGAGGCCAGGCCAGTCGGGCCCAGACCTGGTAGGGCACGGCCGCGCAGAACGCCAGAGCCACGAGCCCCGCCGCCGCGCCCACGGCCTGTCGCAGGACGTAGTACGTATCGGGCAGGTCCTGACGCATGGCCAGGACCGAGGAAGCGCTGTACAGCACCACCAGGCCCCAGGCCAGGAGAAGCACGGTCACGCAGAGGAGAGCGGCAGCCTCCCAACCTCGGCCCAGACCCGAGTCCGGGAGCCGGATCGGGCCGGCGGGCGCGACATCCACGGGACGGGCTCTCACGCCGCCTCCCGGACCAGGGCCGCGAACCGCTCGCCCCTGTGCTCGTAGCTCTGGAACATGTCGAAGCTGGAGCAGGCGGGAGAGAGGAGCACCACGTCCCCCGGTCGGGCCAGAAGGCGGGCGCGCGCGACCACCGCTTCGAAGTCGTCCCCCATCCGCTCAACGGGTGCCGCGCCACCGACCGTCTCGGCCAGTCGCTGACCCGCGGCGCCGAACGTCACCACGGCCCGGGCATGCGCTCTGAGGAGAGGAACCAGCGGCGTGAGGTCCTCCCCCTTGTCCTTGCCTCCCAGGAGCACGATGGCGGGACGCCGCAGGCTGGCCAGCGCGCTCGCGGTGGCCGAGACGTTGGTGGCCTTCGAGTCGTTGACCCAGAGGACACCGTCCCGCTCGAGGACCGGCTCCATGCGGTGCGGCAGCGCGCGGGCGGTGCGGAGTCCGTGGCGGATGCCGTCGGCGGATGCGCCCGCCAGACGAGCCGTGAGCGCGGCGGCGAGCGCGTTGCGGACGTTGTGACGCCCCATCAGAGGAAGCTCGGACTCGGGGATCAGCTGCGCCTCCTCCCCCTCCACGGACAACGTCAGCACGCCGTCGCGAACCACCGCGGACGCACCGGGCGCATCCGTATCCGTGAAGGTATAGCGCCCCCCGGGTACGTCCTTCGCCAGCCCCTCCACCTCGTCGTCCCCGTGGGGAAGCACCCACCGACTCGCCTGGTCGGCGTTCCGGAAGAGGTTGGCCTTGTCCGCGTAGTACGCCTGGACGGAGGGATACCGGTCCAGGTGGTCCGGCGAGAGGCCGGTGACCACGCCGATGTCGGGCCGGAACGTGTCCACGTCGGCGAGCTGGAACGAGCTCATCTCGAGCACGTACCAGTCGGGCGCCGTCTCACGGAGGGCGAGCTCGGAGGCGGCGGGCGCCAGCCCACCCCCTACGTTCCCACCCACCGCGGCGTCCATCCCCGAGGCGGAGAGAATGTGCCCCACCAACAGCGTGGTGGTGGTCTTCCCGTTCGTTCCGGTCACGGCGATCAGTGGAGCAGCGTAGAACCGAACGGCGAGCTCAGGCTCGCTGATCCAACGGACACCCCGCGCACGGAGATCTCCGAGCACCGGAGCGTCCGGCGGGATTCCCGGGCTGACCACGACGAGCCCGGCGCCCGCCAGGAGCCCCGCGTCGTGTCTTCCGAGCTCCACCCGTGCTCCGGCCGACTCGAGGTCGGCTCCACGAGTTGCAGTCGCGGCATCAGTGCGCAGATCCGAGACATAGACGTCCCCTCCCTTGGCGAGGGCCAGTCGGGCGGCGGCTGCGCCGCTCGCTCCGAGGCCGATGACGGCCACGCGTGTCCCGGCGAGATCCCTCGCCGCGTCCCCGTGGGCCTGAGTTCGCATCATGTCCGCTCACCGGATCTTGAGGGTGCTGATGGCGACCATGGCGCACATCAATCCGAGGATCCAGAAGCGGACGACAACCTTCGTTTCGGGCCAGCCGGCCTTCTCGAAGTGGTGGTGGATGGGCGCCATCCTGAAGATCCGGCGCCCTTCCCCGTACCGGGCCCGCGTGTACTTGAACCACGAGGTCTGCAGGATCACCGAGAGGGTCTCCAGGACGAACACGCCCCCGACGATGACCAGCAGGAACTCACCCTTGAGCAGGATGGCCATGACCCCGATGGCGCCGCCCAACGCCAGCGATCCCGTGTCGCCCATGAAGACCTGGGCGGGGTGGGCGTTGAACCACAGGAACCCCACCGCGGCTCCGGCGAGCGCGACGGCGAAGATGGTCAGCTCCCCGGCCCCGGGCAGATAGAAGAAGCCCAGGTAGGCGGAGGTGTCCACGCGGCCGGCGATGTACGCGAACACGCCGAACGTGGCCGCCGCGATGGCCGTGAGACCGGCCGCCAGCCCGTCGAGCCCGTCGGTGAGGTTCACGGCGTTGGACGACCCCGACACCACCGCCCCGGTGAACAGGACGAACACGGGGGCCACGAACGCCGCGGCCACGTCCGAGAAGAACGGGACGGTGGTCCATGTCGTCGGGTGCGGAGAGATGGGGTTCCAGATCAGGAAGGCGCCCAGAGCGAGCCCGAACGTCCACTGCCCCACCATCTTGTATCGACCGATGAGCCCCCGGGACTTCCCCTGCACCACCTTGAGGTAATCGTCCAGGAAGCCGATGGCGCCCATCCACAGCAGCGAGACCAGGGCCACGATGGTGTACCAGTTGGTGAGCTCGGCCCAGAGCAGCGTGGATAGGGTCGCGGCAGCGATGATGATGAGGCCACCCATGGTCGGGGTGCCCGCCTTGACCATATGGGACTGGGGACCCACGTCGCGGATCACCTGTCCCACCCGTGCCGCCTCGAGCCTCCGGATCACCGGCGGCCCGAAGGCGAACGCGATGAGCAGGGAGGTGACCATGGCGCCGGCCGCCCGGAACGTGATGTACACGAAGACGTTGAAGACCGCGTGCAGATCGCTGAGGCCGGGAAGGAGATGGAACAGCATCAGCGCGCCCCCTCACCTTCGTCCGGACCGTAGTCCGCCTCGAGAAGGCCGATCATCCCTTCCAGTGCGACGCCGCGCGACGCCTTGAGCAGAACCACCTCGTCTCCACGCAGCCTGCTCTGCAGCAGCGGGTATCCGGCGCGCCAATCCGGGCTCCGCAGCACCCTTTCCGGATCCGCCGACAGGCGATCCGCCGCCTCGGCGAAGCCACCCACCGCGAGGAAGAGGTCGATGTCACGGCTCAGGGCGTCGGTCAGCACGCCGTCATGGAGCGCGTCCGACTGCTCGCCGAGCTCGAGCATGGTGCCCAGCACGGCCACCCGCTGTCCGATGGCGGAGTAGCCGACCAACAACTCCAGGGCCGCCCGTACGCTCTGGGGGTTTGCGTTGTAGCAGTCCACCAGGAGCGTCAGACCTCCCACGGTATGGGTCTGTCCACGCATGTCCGCGGTCTCGGCGCCCTCGAGCCCCTGGGCCGCCTTCGCGGCGGGAACGCCCAGGAGATCCGCCACCGTGAGGGCCACCAGCGCGTTCGAGACCGCATGCCGGCCGGGAAGCGGAACGGCCACGTCGTGCCCGTGCCACCGAAAACGGTATCTCCCGGCGTGGTCGGGCTCGGCGGACGACGGACGGGCCCGCTCATCGGCGCGGTCGCTCCAGCCGGCCACGCGCACCTGCGGGACGATCTCGCGAGCCGCCGCGACCAGCTCCGGTGGCTCGTCTCCCACGACGGCCCGAGCGCCCTTGGGAAGGCCCCGGAGCAGGTCGAGCTTCTCCTGGAGGACACCCTCCAGCGACCCCAAACGCTCCAGATGGCTCTCTCCCACCGTGGTCAGCACCCCTACATCGGGGCTGCAGATGGCGGTGAGCGCCGCGATCTCTCCCGGCTCGCTGGTCCCCAGCTCGAGCACCAACACCTCGGCATCGTCGGGTGCCTCGAGCAGGGTCAGGGGCACCCCCACCCGGTTGTTCCGGTTCCCACGGGTGGCATGGGTCTTCCGGACCGTGCGCAGAGCGGCCGTGAGAAAGTCCTTCGTCGTGGTCTTCCCGCTGGATCCGGTGATCGCCACCACCGGGCATTCCAGCTCGCGGCGGCGGTGATGCGCGAGGGCACCCAGCGCGACCAGGGTGTCGTCCACGGGGTAGACCACCACGTCGCGTGCGGCCGGAAGCGCGCGGGACACGACCACGCCCTTGGCGCCGCCGGCGACCGCATCGGCCACGAAGTCGTGGCCGTCGAAGCGATCACCGGCGAGGGCCACGTACAGCGCCCCGGGCTGAATGGACCGGGTATCCGTGGAGATCTCGGAGTAGCGAAGGCCCTCCCTGGCCAGATCCAGGCGCATGCCGAGCGCGCGGCGCACATCCAGGTCCGTCCACGGGAAGTGCTTCACGCGACCCCCAGGGTCCGCAGCGCATCGGCGACCACGACCCGCTCGTCGAGGGGGTGCTTTTCCGTCCCCACCACCTGGTAGGTCTCGTGCCCCTTCCCCGCCAGCACCACCATGTCCCCGGGGCGCGCGGCGCGAAGGGCCACCGCGATGGCCTCGCGGCGGTCCACCACCCTCTTGTGGGGCGCTCCCGCCAGGCCCGGCTCCAGATCGTCCAGGATGCGCTCCGGATCCTCGGTCCGCGGGTTGTCCGAGGTGAGGACCACCAGATCCGCGTGGCGAGCCACCGCCTGGGCCATGGGCGCGCGCTTCGCCCGGTCACGATCACCACCGGCGCCGAAGACCACGATGAGGCGCCCCTCGGTCAGAGGCCCCACGGCTCCGAGCATCCCTTCCAGAGCGGCGGGGGTATGGGCGAAGTCGATGAGCACCGTGAAGGCGCCCGAGTAGACGACTTCCAGCCGGCCCGGCACCTGAGGCGCCTGGGCGAGCCCTTCGACGATCTCCGCCGAAGAGCACCCGAGAGCGTGGGCGGCCGCGGCCGCGGCCAGCGCGTTCTCCACGTTGTAACGCGCCGGCATGGGGAGTCTCGCGTCCACGACGCCTCCGCCGATCCGCAGCCGGAACGAAGACCCTCCTGGCCCGAGCTCCAGCTCTTCGGCGCTCACGTCCGCGCTCCCATCCAGGGCGAACGTGACGAGACTCCGTCCGGAGACGTCCACGTCGTCCCAGGCGCGCTCGTCCCGATTGAGCGCTACCGCACCGTCGGGCGCCACCAGCTGGACCAGCCGAACCTTCGCGGCCCGGTAGTCGGCCATGTCCTCGTGGTAGTCCAGGTGATCCTGCGACAGGTTCGTGAACACGGCCACGTCGAAGGTGGTCCCGTCCAGACGGCGCTGGTCCAGCGCGTGCGAGGACGCTTCCAGAACGACGGCTTCGAAGCCCTCGTCCACCAGCGTCCGGAGCCACGTCGCCAGCTGCACCGGACCCGGCGTGGTCAGCGACTCGGTGCCCGGCCTGACCCCGTCGTCGTCGAGGAGGCCGAGGGTTCCGATGACCGCCGTGCGCATCTTCCGGCGGAGGATCTCGCGGATGAGCAGCGCCGTCGTGGTCTTGCCGTTGGTACCCGTGACGCCCACGGCGACCAGCTCCTTCGACGGGAAGCCCATGACACCGGCGGACGCCACCGCGGCGGCCCGACGTCCGTCCGTCACCACGAGCTGAGGCACGTCCACGTCCACGGGGCGCTCCACCACCGACGCCACGGCGCCACGGGCGGCCGCCTGGGCCACGTGGTCGTGGCTGTCGTGCACGGTGCCCTTCCACGCCAGGAACAGATCGCCCGGCCCGGTCGTGCGAGAGTCCTGGGACACGCCCCGAACGGAGACGTCCCCCGAGCCGCGCCGCTCCAGGAGGAGGCCGGCAGACCGGAGGACGTCGCCCACCGCATCGACGGACCGGAGCGCGTCAGTCATTCGACCTGGCGCCGAGACGCAGGCGGATGGTGTCCCCGGGAACCACTCTGGCGCCGGGAGGTGGCACGGAGCCCACGATGGCACCGCCGCCGGGGCGCTCGACGCGGAGACCGAGCGCGTGGAGCCTGCGAACGGCGACTCGCGCGGGGAGTCCCCGCACGTCGGGCAGGGCGACGCCGTCGGCGAGGGCCTGAACGCCGCGGCTGGAGGACCGGGCCGACTCGGACTCTCCCAGCGGAGGCGGCGGCGGATCGATGGGCTGGCTGGCGAATCGAGCCAGCGACTCGGCGACCGGGAGGCGCTCCTCGGCGTTGGCCGCCGAGCGCGCCAGGGCGGCCCGATCCAGCGGCGTGGCTCGTGCCGCCAGGGCCGCCTCCATGGTGGCCCGGGTGACCGGGGCTGCCACCGCGCCACCGTAGTATGCTCCGCTGGGCTGGTCGAGCTTCACGAACACCACCAGCTGGGGATCGTCCGCCGGGAAGAAGCCGACGAAGGACGAGTAGTAGGCCCCTTCCTGATAGCCGTCGCGGGTGTACGCCCGGGCGGTCCCGCTCTTCCCTGCCACCTGGAAGGTCGCAAGCCGCGCCGATCCCCCGGTTCCGTCCTCCACCACCCCCACCAGCTCGCGGCTGACGTCCCGGGCCACGCGCCGGGAGACCACCCGACGGATGGGCGTCGGCTCGTACCGCTCCAGCACCCGACCGTCGGGGGCGCGCACCTCGCGGACCAGGAAGGGCTTCATCAGGGTGCCGCCGTTGGCCAGCGCGCCGTAGGCCATGGCCATCTGGAGCGGGGTGACCGAGATCTCGTACCCGATGGCGAGGGAAGCCGGCGACTGGGCACTCCACCGCTCTGGGCGACGCAGCAGCCCGCCGGACTCGCCGGGGAGCTCGATGCCGGTGGGAAGCCCGAACCCGAAGTCCCGCAGGTTCTCGTACTGCGTTCCCGCGTCGAACGCGGTGGCGGCCTTCGCGATGCCGACGTTGGAGGATTCACGGAGCGCCTCGCCGACGGTCATGAGACCGGAAGAGTGCACATCGTGGAGCGTCCGCCCCTCCACCCTCCAGGTGCCGTTCTCCACGTCCACCGTATCCCCGAGGGAGACCAGCTCGTCCTCGAGCAATCCGGCCACCGTGAAAGGCTTCAGGGTGGAGCCCGGCTCGAAGGGGCTGTGGATGGCGGAGAGCGAGGCGTCCTCGCCGTCGCGCACGGAGACGAGCGCGAGGATCTCCCCGGTCTGGGGGTCGGTGACGAGCACGTCGCCGCCGCGGGCCCCGGTCCGCTCGATGGCATCCTCCAGGGCCTCGTGGGCGATCTCCTGGAGGTCCATGTCCAGGGTCAGCACCACGTCGTTGCCGGAGCGAGGAGCCGACACCGTGAGCCGCTCCCCGGGAATGGGGGCGCCCAGGTGGTCGCGCGCGACGACCTCGCGACCGGGCTCTCCCCGGAGGATCTCGTCGAAGGCCTGCTCGATTCCGCCCTCGCCGTGGTCGTCTCGGACCCTACCGACGATTCCGCGGGCCAGGTCTCCGTGAGGGCTGTAGCGCTGGAGCTCCCGCTCCAGCCTCAGGCCGCGGATGCCCCGGGCGCGGTCCGCGATGCCCGGTGCGTGGAGGCCCGGGACCACGCTCCAGGA
>CAYGKI010000013.1:0-555 GCA_964350235.1 uncultured Gemmatimonadaceae bacterium
CGTCGAGCTCGTACCACTCGGGCATGGACATGGCGCCGGTGGGCATGGCCGGGCCCGAGGGCTCCGGGGCCGGCTCGGCGGCTGGCGTGGAAGTGTCGTCGACGGTGTCGGCGGAATCACCGCCTCCACACGCCGCAAGCAAGAAGACCGCTAGGGTCGGAAAGAGCTTGGAAGATCTCATCGTAGCTCGCTTCCCTCTCGAGGTGATGGCCCCAAGGATGCACCCATGGAGCCCTGCTGAGGTATGATCCCACAAGATACTTGGAACTACCCTCGGCCGGGATGCGTCACCTATCTGGGGTGGAACCCGATCCAGCCCGGTCCGCGCACCGCCCGCCCCGGAAGGGCGCCGGTATGGGCGCCCTCCGAGACCACCGCCACGCCGTTGACCCAGACGTGGTGCACGCCGGTGGCGAAGCGATGCGGGTCCTCGTAGGTCGCCTCGTCCAGGATGGTCGCATCGTCGAACACGACCACGTCGGCGAACGCGCCTGGCGTGAGCAGCCCCCTGTCACGGATGCTCAGGCGGGTGGCCTCGGTGCCCTCGTGCATCAC
>CAYGKI010000013.1:565-19387 GCA_964350235.1 uncultured Gemmatimonadaceae bacterium
TCCGGCGCCTACGGCTGATGCGCGCCGAGCGACAGAGGCGGGCGCAGAGCGAGCGCGACCTCCCGGCGTCGATCGACCTGCTGGTGCTCAGCGTCCGAGCCGGCCTCACGCCACAGCAGGCGGTCGGTGAACTCGCCACCACCCAGACCGGACCGGTCGGTGAGGCGTTCGCCGAGGTCATGCGACGCACCGCCTCTTCCAGAGGGAGCACCGCCTGCTCCCGGACGTACCTCCCCAGGATCCGGGCATAGGTCCCGTAGGCGCGTGGGTGCACCGGCCCCTGGGCGGTCTCGGGGTGGGCGCCCCCGGCGTCGGTGCCGAACTTCATCCAGTGTGGCGCCATCTGCGCCGCCACGTTCTCCTCGCTCATCATGAAGAAGATGGTCGCCGGGTTGGCGCGCTCGGCCAGGACCAGGTTCATGGCCGCCTCGATCCAGTCCGTGCCCATCTCCTCGGCGATGTCCGAGAGGAAGCGCCCCACGAATGGGCGGTGCTCGGGAAGCGACAGGCCGAGAAGCATGGTGCCGTCGGGACCCGAGAGGGTGCACAGGTTCTCCCAATCACCGTCGTCTGCCTCGATCTCGCTGCGCATCCTCGCCCTCGCCTCGTCCGACCCGAGATTGCCGAGGAGCATCCCGTCGGCGGAGGCCCAGGGAGGGAAGCAGGCCGTGAGTCCCGTGGCCCCGGCCGTGTAGGGGTACATGTTGGCCTGCACGTCCACGCCGGCCGCCCTCGCGGAGTCGATCTTCTGCACGGCCAGCGCCGCCTTGTCCCAGTTGCGACGCCCGGCGGCCTTGAGGTGGAAGATCTCCACGGGAACCCCCGCCCGGACCCCGATCTCGATGGCTTCGTCCATGGCCTCGAGGAGGCGGTCCGCCTCGGATCTCATGTGGGTCGCATAGACGCCTCCGTAGGGCGCGGCCACTTCGTTGAGGGCCACCAGCTCGTCCGTGCCGGCGAATCCTCCAGGCGGGTAGATCAACGCCGACGCGATCCCGAACGCCCCGTCCTCCATGGCCTGACGCACGGCACCCTGCATGGCCTTGATGGCTCCGCCACGGGCGTCGCCCATCCGTTCCCCCATGCCGATCCGCCGCAGCGTGGAAGCCCCGATGAAGGATCCGAAGTTCGCGCTGGCGCCGTGCTGCTCCATGGCCGTCAGCCACTCCGAGAACCGGGCGAAGACGGTCCGGCCGGCCTCGGGCCCCGCCGCCTCCAGCATCTCCGGAGAAGCCGGGGCGCTGCTCACGCCCTCTCCGACGATCTCCGTGGTCACGCCCATCATGACCTTGGAGGCCACGCGACCGTCCCCGTCCCCCACGAAGGACCACCTCGACTGGCTCTGGATGTCGATGAAGCCGGGCGCCACGATCATTCCGTTCGCGTCGACGTGCCGCCCCACCGGGTACCCGGCCAACATGCCCGGAGGTACGATGGCCGCGATGCGATCTCCCCGGATCCCCACATCCGCGCGGTACCACGCCGCCCCCGTTCCGTCCACCACTCTCCCCCCGGCGATCACGACGTCGAAAGCCTGCGGAGCCTCGGACGGCGGCGGCGCGGCCCGGGGCGTCGGGGTCACCTGCGTCGCCGGGGGCTCGGCTGCCGGCGGCGGCGCCGCCGGGGGAACGGGCGTCGGCCCACAGGCCGTGGCGAGGACGAGGGCAGCCATCAGCGAGGTCGCACGCATCACGGATTCTCCGGTGATGAAGGGTGTCGCGACGATGGCCCGGGCGGGCCATACCGTCAACCGTCCGCAGCCTAGACACTGGACATTCCGCCTCTCTACCCGCATGGTCGGCATGGGGAGACGGCATGCGTCGCCCGCCAACCGAGGAGGAGCCAATGCGACAGTGGAAGATCGGGACTCTGGGTGGGACGGCGCTGATGCTCGCCTCCATGACCCTGGCCGGGTGTGCCTCGGCAGGGGGGGCCTCGTCGGGAGGTTCGACCAATGCCCTCACCCGCGCCCAGCTCATCGAAACGCGGCAGAGCACGCTGTACATGGCAGTCCAGACGCTCCGGCCGAACTGGCTGCGTGCGCGTGGCAACGCCAGCCTGAGCGGCTCGTCCGAGGTGGTGCTCTACGTGAACGGGTCGCCGTACGGCACGGTCCGGGATCTCAACAGCATCCCCATCGACGCCGTGGAGGACGTTCAGTACATGTCCGCGTCCGAGGCGGGCGCCCGATACGGCACCTCCGCGGGGAACTCGGGTCTCCTGCTCGTGCGAACACGCACCTGAGCCCGACACGTGGACGAGCGCCCGGGGCCGAACTGCCGGCCCCGGGCGTTTCCGTTCACCCGCAGGTCCCCACCAGGTAGCAGTTCGAGATCCTGTCGACCTCGGTGATGAAGAGGACCGTCCCCGGTGCGATGGTCACGCAGTCGGCGGAGCGCAGGTGTCCACGACCCGGTCCGCTTGCTCGTGTCCATGCCGATTGCTGGTGATCTGGAGGTGGGGACGGTCCCTGGAGGGTGGAACCAACGCCGTCGCGTAGATCTCCCTCGTCCGATGCTCGCCCATCCAGTCGGTGAACGCCTCCTGGGCCCGAACTAAGCCTCCGGCGCGCTCCGCGTCGACGATGGTGAACCCCATCCGCGCCAGCTCGTACCGGACACAGTCATAGAGCTCGTCCGGAGACGTGGGTGCCGGAACCAGTTGGCTCCGCGTCCGCGGGGCGCAGGCCGTCAGGGCCACCAGCGCCATGACGGGCAGGACCCGCTTCATGGGGTGCCTCGCATGATCAACCTCCTCGAGGAGGGCTCCCGACCCGGCCATGCCCCGAGCACCGCCGGTGGGTGGGTCAGTCTCGGACACACGGGGCCGCCGCAGGTTCCGGTGTGTGCGTCGACGTGCCTCGATCGTCATAGGGGGTGTCCTGACCGATTCAAGTCCGACCCAAGGAGGTCGACCATGCAGAACCATCGGAAACCCTGGACACTCGCGCTCGTCGCCCTCGCCGCCGTCGTTGGGACGCCCCTGTCCGGTGCGGCGCAGGAGCCCGAACAGGATGCCGCGATGACCACGGAAGCGGTAATGGACGTTCCCGAGCCCACCGTGACGGTGGCGAACCACAACTGGCTGGACATGCACGTCTACCTGGTGCGTGCCAGTGGAGGGAGAACTTCGCTGGGGATCGTGACGTCGCAGCAGACGAAGCGATTCGACATCCCCGCCGGATTCATGTCCGGACCCGGCGACCTCCACGTCGTCGCCGATCCCATCGGGAGCAGCCGGCCGTACGTGTCGCCGGCGTTCTTCCCGGACCCGGGGACGGACTTCGCCGTGAACCTCCAGAACTCCCTGGGACTCTCCTGGGCCAACCTGCGGTACGCCGCGGTGAACTGAGGCCGACCGGGGACGGAGCGGGGAGCGCCGCCGACGCGACGGCGCTCCCCGCCAGCCGTGGGTCCATCAGAACACGACGGTCTTGTTGTCGTAGGTGAGCACGCGCTGGTTGACGTGATTCCACACCGCGCGGGCGAGGACAACACGCTCAAGGTCCCGGCCCTGGCGCACCAGGTCGTCTACCGAGTCCTTGTGCGAGACCCGGATGACGTCCTGCTCGATGATGGGCCCCTGATCCAGGTCGGCGGTGACGTAGTGGCTGGTGGCGCCGATGACCTTCACCCCCCGCTCGTAGGCCTGCCGGTAGGGGCTCGCGCCCACGAAGGCCGGGAGGAACGAGTGATGGATGTTGATGATCGGCTTGCCGAAGCCGCGAAGGAACGCCTCCGAGAGAATCTGCATGTAGCGGCCCAGCACCACGGTGTCGATCCGGTGCTCCTCCAGAAGCTCCAGCTGCCGCGCCTCCTGCGCCCGCTTGGTCTCCCGGGTGATGGGGAGGTGATGAAAGGGCACGCCGAACTTCTCCGCGTCCGCACGAAGCGTGTCGCGGTTGCCGACGACCAGCGGGATGTCCACGTCGAGCTCGCCTCGGTCACGGCGAACCAGCAGGTCGTAGAGACAATGACTCTCTTTCGTGACGAACAGGGCGATTCTGGGCTTCTCGTCCGCGAAGCCCAGCGAGAAGAACGAGGGCTCGAAGGTACGCACCATGTCTCTCAGCGCGCGTTCCAACTCGCCCCTGGGGATGCGGAATCCATCCAGGCTCCACTCCACACGTGCAAAGAAGACGTTGGCCTGGGCGTCCACGTGCTGATCGAGGTGGACGATGTTCCCATCGTTGGCGAAGACGAAATTCGACAGTTGAGCGACGATCCCAGGGCGGTCGGGGCAGCTCAAGCGGAGGATGGCATGCACGATGGAGTTCCTGTCCTGTGGGCCGGTCGGCTTGACGTGCGCGGTGAACGGTCACAGGGAACGGCCAACCCGTAAAGTGGGACCGCGTGGGAGAACCGTCCCCGCACGAGGAGGCCGTGCGCGGTTGTCGTTCGGGGCTTTGTCCGCCACACTCGTCGGCAGACCGGGGCCACACGGCCCCGTTGTACCGCAACCGCCGACCCGCCGCCGATCGGGAGTATCCGATGCAACGTATTGAGAAGCAGGACCGATTCACCGCGCCCTGGCTGTTCATCTCCGCCGTATTCGTGTTCGGGCTCGCGCTGTTCGAGAAGGGCCTCAACCTCCTCGGTATGAGCATACCCCTCACCAGCGTCTATCCCCGTCAGCTCCTCGAGTGGGCGGTGACCCTGCTGATCTTCGACATCGCGCTCACGCTCCGTCAGTTCACCGATACGGTGAGGCGCTGAGGCGCCGACCCACAGGGTCTATCGGTGCTTCCGGCGCGTCAGAGTCCCTGCCGCCCCGAGCGATCCACGCCGGGGCGAGCCGGCTACGAAGCGTAGTCCTCCAACATCAGCCGGGCCCGGTCCGTCTCCGTCACCGCCTCCCGGTAACGCCGAGCTCCGTACCAGAATCCGCCCCCCGTGGCCGTCAAAGCGCCCAGGATGACCCACTCCAGGGGCCAGACGAGCCGGCTCGGACTGCCCGGCACGAGCATGACGCAGAGGATGAAGAGCGACCCCGCCGCCGCGACGTACGCGAGCAGGGGCCCTCCAGGCATGCGATAGGGTCGCTCCATCTCCGGGAACCTCTTGCGTAGGGTGACCAGGGAGCGCGCGACGCCCAGGAAAGCGAGGCCGATGCAGAAAGAGCCCACGTTCACGAACGCGATGATGGCGCCTCGACCCAGACACGCCGACAGGAACGTCACCAGGCCGCTGAACAGAACCGCTCGCGTAGGCGTCCCGTACCTGGCGTGGGTTTCTCCGAAAGAGGAATGGATGACATGTCCTCGGCCTAGCGCGAAAAGCACCCGGGAGCCCGCCAGGAAGAACCCGTTCCAGCTCGTGAGGAGCCCGACGACGCCCGCGACGAGCACGAGCCGGACCAGCGCCTGGGACTCGAACGCCGCCGAGAACGCCGCCGCGGTGGGAAGGTCGGCGTCGACGATGCCGGGCCACGGGCCGGCCATGCCGGCGGCCAGAATGATGGCGACGTAGAACAGGGTCGAGCCGACGATGGCGAGCACGACGTAGAGTCCGAGTCGCCGGAGGGACACACCCTCCCTGCGCTCTTCCGCCGCCTGGGGAATCGTGTCGAAGCCCACGAACCAGAACGGCACCGTGACGAACACGGCCAACATCCCGGCCAGGCCTCCGGCACCGCGGGTGACGTCTCCGAAGTGCGGCGCGAGGTGGACCAGATCGCCGCCCGCGATCCCTGCCGAGACGAAGAGTGCCGCGCAGAGCAGGAGAAGGGCGGTGAGGGCCACCTGGACGGTGGACGCGATGCCCACCCCCAGATAGTTGATGGCGGTGATGAAGCCCGTGAAGACGAGCGCCAGCGCCAGGTGCGACGCGTACACCGTCGAGCCCGCGATCTCGTAGAGCGGCCACACGTCGATGTCGGGGAAAAGAAAGGAGAGGACCAGTCCCACCGAGATGGCTTCGAACGCCGAGACCGACAGGTATCCGAAGGCCAGGAACCATCCGATGACGAAGGCTTGAGGGGTGCCGTAGGCCTTGTATGCGTAGGCCACTTCTCCGCCGGACACCGGCAGCATGGGCGTGACCTCGGCGTAGCAAAGGCCGATGGCCAACATGAGCGCCCCACCCGCCGCGAACGCCACCATGGCACCAACCGGGCCGGCCTGCTCGAACCAGCTGCCCAGCGCCGTGATCCAGCCCACGCCGATCATGGACCCGAACGCCAGCGCGAAGAAGCCGATGCCACCGATGGCGTGCTTCAGCGCCGGCCGCGGGGTGGAGGCCGCGCCGGTCTCCGGCACGCCGTTATCGCTCGAAGACGACACGACCACCCAGGATCGTCAGGTCCACCGTGACGTCCAGAATCCTCTCAGGATCGATGGTGAGGAGGTCGTCGGACAGGACGATCATGTCCGCCAGCATCCCGGGCTCGATGGTCCCCTTGGTGTCTTCCTCGAACGTGAGATAGGCGCCGTTGCGCGTATAGCCGATGATGGCTTCCTGCATGGTGAGCCGCTCCTCCGGTGCGTAGACGGCGCCGGACGCGCCCTTCCGGGTGACCGCCGCGTAGAGGCCCACCATGGGCCCGATGGGGAGGACGTCGCTGCTGAGGGCCACGAAGACGCCATGGTCCATGGGGCTCCGGAGGGGGTTGTTGTGGGCCGCGTGCTCCTCCTGGAGGTTCTCCACGTACCGACCCTCGAGCGTGTACGTGAAGTTCGGCTGCTGCGTGATGAGGATGTCGTGCTCCGCCATGGTCTCCATGACCTGGGGCGGTGGCCGGACCGTGAAGTGGTTGAGATAGTGCCGGTGATTCTCACGAGGTGAGGCGTCGAGCGTCTCCGAGAAATCGTTCACGATGAGCTGGCTGGCCGCGTCGTCGGTGGCGTCGCAGCCCATCTGCCACCCAACCCGGTGCGCGGCCTCGACGACGTTCCGGAGCTCCTCGGGATCGATGTCCAAAGACCCGTGGAAGCCGGGCTCGCTCTTGTACTCGTCGATGGTGTAGGCGCTGGGCCCCGTGAAGCCCCCGTCGACGAACACCTTCACCGCGCCCACCCGCAGCCGGTCGTTCCCGTCCCCCGTCTTCCGTCCGAACGCTTCCATCCCCTCGGCGCCCGCCCAGCGGATCTGAACGCTGGCGCGGGGAAGCTCCGCGCCGTGCTCGGCATAAACCGTCTCCCATTCGGCGTAGCCTTCCGGCGTCACGCCCGCGTGGGTGATGCTGGTGATCCCCAGCTCCAGGAGTTCCCCGAGATTCGCCACGAAGCTGGGGCGGGTCTCCTCGGGCGTGGCCGGCGGCACGAGCCTGCCCACGGTGTCCTGGCGCTCCCGGATGACGCCGTTCAGCTCGCCTCCCTCGTCCCGCTCTATGATTCCCCTGGCGGGATCGCGGCTGGCGCGGGTGATGCCCGCGAGCTGGAAGGCCATGCTGTTCACCACGGCGCTGTGGCCGCCGGCCCGGGTGAGGATCACCGGGTTGTCCGGGGCCGCCACGTCCAGGTCGGCCCGCGTGGGCATGCGCTGCTCGGCGAAGTTGTCCTCCGCCCAGCCGTATCCGGTGACCCACTCCCCGTCCCCCAGCTCCTCGATCTTGGCGCGAATCTGCTCCTGCATCTGAGCGATGGAGGACGTCTCCCGGAGGTCGATCTGGCGAAGCGGATTCCCGCGGATGTGGATGTGGGTGTCGTTGAAGCCCGGCAGCAGCGTCTTGCCCTGTAGGTCGATGGTCCGCGCGGCGTCGTAGCGGGCCACCAGGTCGTTGCCCCCGACCTCCAAGATCCGCCCGTCCCGCACCGCTACGGCCTCCTGGATGGAGAAGGCGTCGTCCACCGTCACGATCTTGCCGTTGTGGAGGACCAGGTCCGCGGGCTCGCGGGCGCCGCCGCACGCCGAGAAGACAATCGCGAGGCTCAGTCCGATGAAGACCATGGCCGGGGCAGTGGGCGAACGACGGGTCGCGCTGGTCTGGCGTCCGGACTCAGGCATGGGACAGCTCCTCGGTCAGCTTGTTGAGACCATTCGAGAACGACGCCACGATCCGGTCGACGTCGTGGCGCGTGGTGGCGAGGGGCGGCGCCAGCGCCAACGTCTCGAAGATGGGTCGGGTGATGAGGCCCTCTTCCATGAGGATTCCGTGCAGCCGCCGGGCAGTCGCCCCCGCCGGGTGGAAGGCCCTCTTGCTCGCCCGGTCCTCCACCAGCTCGACGCCGGCGATGAGGCCCAGGCCCCTGACCTCGCCCACGTGGGGATGGTCGCTGAGGGCGTCCCGCAGACTAGACTGGAGGTATGCCCCCACCTCGGCGCCGTTCTCAACCAGGCCCTCACCCTCGATGATGTCGATGTTGGCCATCGCGGCCGCCGCGGCCACGGGATGACCCGAGTACGTGTAGCCGTGTGCGAAGGGGCCGTACCGCGCGGATCCCTCCCTCAGTACCTCCCAGACCCGCTCCGAGATGAGGGCCGCCGACATGGGCACGTAGCCGCTGGTGAGGCCCTTGGCGGTGCTCACCAGATCCGGGGCGAGTCCATACACGTCCGAGCCCCACCAGGCCCCTAGTCTCCCGAACCCGCAGATCACCTCGTCGACGATGAAGAGGATCTCGTGCTTCCTGAGGATGGGAACGATGGCCTCGAAGTAGCCCTCAGGGGGCGGGATCACGCCCGCGGCTCCCTGCACCGGCTCGGCGATGAATGCCCCGATGGTCTCGGGCCCCTCCCGGAGGATGGTGGCTTCCAGATTCCGAGCCAGGGCCGCGGAGAAGTCCTTCTCCGTCATCCCTTCGGGAGCGTGCCGCCAATGGTGGGGCGAATCCACGTGCAGGATACCGTCCAGGGGCAGATCGAACGGGCCGTGCATGTGGTCGAGCCCGCTCAGGCTCGCGCCTACGAGCGTGGAGCCGTGATAGGCGCCTCGGCGCGCGATGATCTTCTTCTTCTCCGGACGACCCAGGACGTTGTGGTAGTAGCGTACGATCTTGACCTGCGTGTCGTTGGTCTCGGACCCGGAGCTTCCGAAGAACACCTTGCTCATCTCGCCTGGGGCCAACGAGACCAGACGCTCGGCCAGACGGGCGGACGGCTCGTTCACCATCGACGCGAAGGTGTGGTAGTAAGGGAGCCGACGCGCCTGCTCCGCCATCGCGTCGACGATCTCGTCCCTGCCGTACCCGACGTTCACGCACCAAAGGCCGGACATGCCGTCCAGGTACCGGGTGCCTCCATCGTCGCGAACATGGACGCCCTCGCCTTCCACCATCACCCGGGGCGCCCCGTCGGCGTGCTGGGCGGCGGACGTGAAGGGGTGCAGATGCGACGCGCGATCCGCGTCCCGTATCGCGTCCATGTGGGCCATGGCTCGGTCGTCGATGAAGGAGGTGCAGCCGTCGTGTGTGGGCGGAGCACATCCTAGCCATCCGCGGTGCAGGGCGCACGCCGAGAGTCCATCAGGCCGCTCGACTCCGGCGGGCCGCTCGGTTCGAACCCGCCAAGACCTCACAGGTTCGGTCGCAGGTTCGAATCTTCACCACAACGAAAAAGCCGGGGCCCCTTGGGACCCCGGCTCTCATGCGCCCGGCTGGATTCGAACCAGCGACCTCATGCTCCGGAGGCATGCGCTCTATCCAACTGAGCTACGGGCGCGTTTGGAAGACGGATAAGCTAACGCCAACATCGGCGGGACTCCACCGCTGGGGGAAGCGTGGCTCCCGGGGCGCCGAACCCCGGCTGGACCCTGGATGGCGCGCGGGCCGTGGTGTCGGGCTGGCCCGACTCACCACCGGATCCCGTCCCCTCGACGTTCGACGGGGCCTCGGCCGATTCCACCCTACACCCGAGCGGGTTGGCGGGACGCCCGGAACACCAGGTCCTCCTCCCCCGGCGCCCGGCCGGCCCAATCGCCCGCGCGGACGCACCCCAGACGCTCCGGGTCAACCCAGCTGGCGCGGACATGACACGGTCGCCGCCGCGTAAGCGGCGGCGTCATCTCTTCGCCACATATGGCGGTCGACGCCACACGCGGGGGCAGAGATCGCCCGCCTTTGGCAAGTTCCTGCCATATACGGCGGTCGACCTTACAGGCGCCGGCCCGCCGTGCCTGACATGACGGATCGCTGCCACTCCGCGGCCCCCCGGCGGGCTGCCCCCGAGAACCGCGGCCCCGGCGGGCGGACCCCGAAAGTCTCGGCCCCCCGACGGGCTGACCCCGAAAGGGTCGGCGCCCGCCGCGGGTCGCGGACGGGCGCCGAAGTGGAGCGCGCGGAATAAGCCGAGTTCTGTCCCCTCGCGGGGGAGGATCATTCCTCTGGGACCGTCGTTGCCGACGGCCTCGAGCAGCCTACCCGGGACTCAGTCGGGGCGGGCAGCCCCTCGTCCCCTATTTGGCCTTGCTCCGGATGGGGTTTGCCGTGCGACCGCTGTCACCAGCGGCCCGGTGCGCTCTTACCGCACCCTTTCACCCTTACCTGTGCCGCCAGGGGCGGCCATCGGCGGTTTGCTCTCTGTGGCACTTTCCGTCGTCTCGCGACGCCCGGGCGTTACCCGGCATCCTGCCCTGCGGAGCTCGGACTTTCCTCCAGCGGCCGAAGCCACCAGCGATCCTCACTCGCCACGCTCCACGTTCCTAACCCCCGGGGGCCTCCGGAGGATCCCTTCAACGAGTCCCGGTATGGGGACCTGCGCGTCATCCCGGTACCCGGGCTACCTTCCTCCCGAGCCCCATAAATCCGGACCCCAAAGGACTTCAAGAGCCCATGCCCTCCCCACCGCCACCCCGATCCGCCAAGGGACTGCTCGCGCGCGGCGCGGCGACGGCCGCGTTCCTCGCCGTTGGACTCTGGGCCACGTTCTACTGGATGGAATCCGAGAGAGAGCTTCGATTCCTCTGCGCGCAGGTGGAAGAGGGCGCCCCCGTGGAAGAGGTGCGCGCCATGTTCGATACCGGATTGTACCTTCGCGCTCACCTGGTCATGGACGACGGCGGCGACAGGTGGGTCTTCGACAGCGCACGCAGCCTCGGGCAGGTGACGTGCACCGTGCGGCTCGCGGGGAGCGACCGCGTCGAGGCGAGCGCCTTCGCCTCGACGGTGAGCCTTCCATCCATCGCCACCCGGGTCGCGCTTCCGCTCCTCGGCGGCATGGCCTTCTTCCAGCTGGCTCTGGCCCTCGGCGCGCCCATCGGCCGCCTGGCCTGGGGAGGGACCCACCGCCGCCTCCCTGCGCGCCTGAGGGTTGCCAGCGCCATGGTATCGCTGGTGTTCGGGGGGGCGGTCCTGGCCGTTCTCGCGGCGGGAGGACGGATGGGCTGGTTGGCGCGCACGGGGGCAGTTCCGACCGCCCTCTGGCTCCTGGTCCTGGTGTTCGGGTTCAGCGCCCTGGCCAACAGCGCCTCCAGTCGACGCGAAGAGCGCTGGCTGGGGATCCCCGTCGCGACGCTGCTCTGTCTCTGTTCCGCGGTCCTGGCGCTTACCTTTTGAGGAGGCTCGACGTCACGGGCACGAGCTCCGCCATCGCACACCCAGGAGTGAGACGATGATCCCATGAGGCGCGTCACCATACTCGTCACCGGGCTCTTGGCATTCCTGGCGCTCGCAGGCCCGCTCTCCGCCCAGACGGACGGAGTCGGGCCCGAGGCGACCGTGGTGTATCTGGTGCGCCACGCCGAGCGCGCCGAAGACGGCACCAACGACCCGCCCATCTCCGACGCAGGGCGCCAGCGTGCCTCGCTCCTGGCCCGGATGCTCCGGGACACCGGGATCCGACGCATCCATTCCACCGACTACCGCCGGACCATGGCCACCGCCGAGCCCTTGGCCCATCGGCTCGGGGTGCAGGTCGAGACGTACGACCCGGGTGACCTCCCGGCGTTCGCCGCCCGGCTCACAGCCGAGGGCGGGCGACACCTGGTGGTCGGACACAGCAACACCACGCCGGCCGCCGTGGTCGCGCTGGGGGGATCACCCGGCGATCCCATCGGCGAGTCCGAGTACGATCGTCTGTACATCGTCACCGTCACCAGCGGCGGTGTCCTGACGGAGCTGGTCAGGTTCGGCGATCCCTCCCCCGGATCCTGACGCTCCGTTGTCCTGGGACGCCGTGGTGGTGGGTGCGGGACCCAATGGCCTTTCCGCCGCCATCACGCTCGCTCGAGAGGGATTGACCACGCTCCTCCTGGAGGCCAACGATGCGCCGGGAGGGGCGGCGCGCACCGAGTCCGTGACACGCCCGGGATTCCAGCACGACATAGGCTCGGCGGTGTATCCCATGGGCGTCTCGTCGCCCTTCTTCCGAAGCCTTCCCCTTGAACGGCTCGGCCTGGAATGGATCCAGCCGGAGATCCCCGTCGCCCATCCGCTGGAGGGCGGGGCGGCGGCGGTGGTGACCCGGGACCTGGACGAGACCGCCAGACGATTGGGTCCGGCGGGCCCGGCGTACCGCAAGCTGCTGGCTCCCTTCATCGAGGCGTGGCCGGAGCTGCTCGGCGCCGTCCTGGACCATCCGTTCCGGGTGCCGGAGGCTCCGCTCCTGATGGCCCGTTTCGCCACCCGGGCGCTGCGGGCCACGGATGCCCTGGCGGCACGCCTCCCGACCGTGGAAGCGAGGGCCCTCCTCGCGGGGAACGCTGCCCACTCCGGGGCGCGACTCGACGCCTTCCCGGCCACCGCCGTCGGCATGGTCCTCATGGCGTCGGCGCACGCGGCGGGATGGCCCGTGCCCCGAGGGGGCGCCGGCGCCATCACCAGGGCCCTTGCCAAGCACTTCGAGACGCTGGGCGGAACCCTCCGAACCGGTGAGCGCGTCACCTCCCTGACGGCGCTCCCCCCCGCTCGCGCGGTCCTGCTCGCGGTCACGCCCGCCCAGATCGCGCGCATGGGCGAGGACGCCATCCCGCATGACTTCCGCGCCCGACTCCGTGGATGGCGCTACGGCCCCGGCGCGTTCAAGGTGGACTGGGCCCTGTCTGAGCCCATTCCCTGGACCGCCGAAGGGTGTCGTGGGGCCGGCACCATCCACGTCGGAGGAACGTTCGAGGAGATCGCTGCGTCGGAGCGCGCCGCGGTGGAGGGCCGGTCGCCGGATCGTCCCTTCCTCCTCGTGGCCCAGCCTTCCATCCACGACGACAGCCGGGCGCCCATGGGCCGGCATACGGCCTGGGCCTACTGTCACGTGCCCAACGGTTGGGACGGGGACGCCACGGAGGCCATGGAGCACCAGATGGAACGATTCGCGCCGGGATTCCGGGAGGTGGTCCTCGAGCGACACACCCATTCGCCGGCGGCCCTGGAGGCATGGGACGCGAACCTGGTGGGCGGTGACGTGAACGGTGGTGCCCTCACGGCCCGGCAGTGGTTCGGTCCGGCCCGTTGGACGACCCGCCCCTGGTCCACGCCGGTTCCCGATCTGTACATGGCGTCCGCGTCCACGCCACCGGGAGGCGGCGTCCACGGAATGTGCGGATATCATGCGGCAAGGACGGCGCTCCGCGACACCTTCGGCATCCGTATTCCCCGAATACCATCCGTGGGCCCCGTTTCCGGATCGCCCCCATGACCGTACCGTAGGACGCCACCGCGCCGACCTCTTGGCCACGCCCACGAGGCGCGCTTCCGCCGACCTCTCGGAGGACCCCATAGACACCAGCGCGCCTTCCTCGCCTCGCCGAGGACCCACGCTCGCGCTCTTCACCGTCGCCATCGGTGTGGCCGCGGCGCTCCTCTTCGTGGTTCAGCCCATGGTCGGCAAGATGATCCTGCCGCGGGGAGGCGGGAGCCCACAGGTGTGGATCACGTCCATGCTCTTCTTCCAGGCGGCGCTGCTGGCGGGGTACGCGTACGCCCATTTCAGCGTGCGATGGCTCGGGCCCAGGCGGCAGATGCTCGGGCACGTCGTGGTGCTGGCCCTCCCCCTGCTGGTCCTGCCCATCGCGCTCCCGGACATCCCTCCGCCAGCCGACGGCGGGCCGTCGCTCTGGATCCTGACGCTGCTGACCCTGGGCGTGGGTGCCCCGTTCTTCGTTCTGGCGTCCGCAAGCCCGCTCCTCCAGAGCTGGTTCGCCACCACGCGCCACGAGGATGCCGACGACCCCTACTTCCTGTACGCGAGCAGCAACGCCGGCAGCCTGGTGGGCCTCCTGGCCTACCCGTTTCTGGTGGAGCCCCTCCTCCCGCTCAGCGTGCAGTCCCGGTCCTGGGCCTTGGGGTACGGCCTGTTCGTGGCGTTGGCCCTCGCCTGCGTGGCGGTGGCCGCCCGCGCCGGGCGCCCGGCGCACGCGTCGGCGGCCAACCCGCCGCCGCCCGACGCCTCCGCCCTGACCGCCGACGCGCGCCCACACGCGCCGACCCCCGGCGAGCGGTTGTTCTGGGTCTCCGCGGCGGCCATCCCGTCGGCGCTGCTCATGGGTGTGACCCACTTTCTCACCAGCCGCATCGCCCCCGTCCCCCTCCTGTGGGTGCTCCCGCTCTCGCTGTACCTGGTGACGTTCATCCTCGCGTTCGCCAAGCGCCGCGTCGTCTCCACCGAGCGGGTGTCGCGGCTGGTGGCGATCCTGGGTGTCTTTCTGGGTCTGGCGCTCATGGCGCGGCTGGGGGAGCCCACATGGCTCATCGTGCTCCTTCACCTCGCGGTGCTCACCACGGGGGCCCTTCTCTGCCACCAGCGGCTCGCGGACCAGCGGCCGGACTCGTCCCACCTCACCGAGTTCTACCTGCTCATCTCCCTGGGGGGCGTCATCGGTGGAGCCTTCAGCGCCCTGGCCGCGCCGGTGCTGTTCAACGACATCACCGAGTATCCCATCGCCGTGGCCCTGGTGGCGTTGCTCCGGCTTCCCATGAAGAGCGCGCGCACCCGGGCGGGGGCCGGCGCGGCGGAGACCGGAGCGGCCGCCACGGACGAGCGGACCCGCCGCCGGAAGCGGATGCTCGACGTGGCTCTGCCCGGGGCCCTGGCCCTCTACATGCTGCTCGGCGATCGCTTCCTGGCTCCGCTGGAGAACGTCCCGGACGGTTTGGTGGTGGTCCTGCTCGCCTTCCTCCCCGCCGTGATCGTGTTCACCTTCGCGCCGCGCCCCATCCGGTACGTGCTGGGCCTGTCGCTGCTGTTCGTCTCGGCCAACTC
This sequence comes from uncultured Gemmatimonadaceae bacterium, assembly GCA_964350235.1. Lineage (GTDB taxonomy): Bacteria > Gemmatimonadota > Gemmatimonadetes > Longimicrobiales > Gaopeijiaceae > JAWLHJ01. The sequence goes on from CAYGKI010000013.1 coordinate 15,631, forward strand.
GGGCCAGATGTACCGCGGCAACGTACTCCACCAGGAACGGACGTTCTTCGGTGTCTACACCGTGAACACCGACCCGCGGAACACGCTCGTCATGCTCTACCACGGAGCGACGGCCCACGGCATCCAGAGCACGGACCCGGCACGTCGTGACGAGCCGCTGGCCTACTACCATCGGAGCGGCCCCGCGGGAGGCATCGTCGAAGCGCTGGCTCGGCGCCCCGACAAACGGGAGATCGCGCTCATCGGAGCCGGGACGGGTGCCCTCACCGCCCTGGCAGGGCCGCACCAGCGGGTGACCCTCTACGAGATCGACCCGGCCGTCCGCGACATCGCCGAGGACCCGCGCTACTTCACGTTTCTCCGGGATGCGCAGGCGGAGCACGAGTGGGTCATCGGTGACGGGCGCATCAACCTCCGAGAGACCGACCGCCGCTTCGATCTCATCGCGCTGGGCGCCTTCACGGGTAGCTCCACCCCGGCTCACCTCATCCCGCGGGAGGCCGGTCAGCTCTACCTGGACCGGCTCCGTCCGGGGGGGGCGATCCTGTTCCACGTCTCGAACAGGCACCTGGCTCTGGCGCCGGTGCTCGCCGGCCACGTGAGGGACCTGGGGCTCGTGGGGTACGAGCGGGTCGACGCGCGGGTCCAGATCGAAGAGGGCATCTTCGGCTCACACTGGGTGGTGCTCGTCCGCAGCCCGGAAGACCTGGCCGGCATCCCCGACACCGGGTGGGGCCAGCTCCAACCGGACCCGGACGCGCCCACCTGGACGGACGACTTCTCCAACCTCCTGACCGTTCAGCGCTGGTTCTAGGCGGTCGTTGAACGAGGGAAGCGCGCTGCGGGTCCCGGCCGCGCTCGCCGGGACCGGGACCCGCAGGACCAGGCGATCAGGCCGACATGCCGGCACTGGCGTGCCGAGTCCCATCCTTGTCGATGACGAGCCCCTCCGCGCCGGGCACCCGGCCCAGAAGGGTGAGGCCGGCTTCGGGCCCCAGGACGAGCAGGGCCGTGGACAACGCGTCGGCGTCCATGGCGGTACGGGCCACGACACTCACCGAGCTGGTGCGCGCCGGCGAACGGCCCGTCCGCGGATCCAGGATGTGGTGATGCCGTCGGTCCTGGGTGAAGGCCTGCATGTAGTCGCCGGAGGTGGCCACCGCCTCCCCCGCCAGTCGTACCCGCCCGACGTCGCGATCGGCATGCATGGGATCCTGGATGGCCACGACCCACGGCTCACGCTCGACGGCGGGGCCGCCCGAGGCCATGTCCCCTCCGGCATCCACCATCACGCGCTCGGCGCCCGCCTGGGCCAGGGCCGCCACCGCCCGATCCACGACGTACCCCTTGGCGATCCCGTCGAGGGTGAGGGCTCCCCCCTCCGGGAGGCGGACCCAGCCGGCGGGGCCCATCTCGACCTTCTCGAAGCCCACCACCGCACGGGCTCGACGGAGCGCCTCGTCGTCGGGAACACGACCCCGGGCGCTGCCTTCCTCATAAAGGCGCAGCAGGGGCAGCACGCTCGGGTCGAACGCGCCACCACTCAGCCCGTGGATCTCTCCCGCGCGCCGTAGCACCAGGAGGAGCTCATCCGGAGCATCGGGGAGCACGCCCAGCCGGTTCAGCCGCGCCAACGGCGTGTCGGGCGCATGTCTGCTCAACACGCCCTCCAGCCGTTCGATCTCCGCGAAGCCGCTGTCGACGATCTGCCGGGCCAACCCCCCGTCGGCGTGAACGGCGGTGATGGTCACCAGGGTTCCCAGCCGCGGCCGGGTCTCCGACACCCGCTGTAGTCCCGCACGACGCAGAACCTCCCGCGTGAGGACACCGCCGAATGCCACGGCGACCCCTCCAACGGCCGTGATGCGGAGCGCTTCCCTGCGGGTCATCTCTCGCGGCTCAGACACGTGCGCCCTCCTTCCCTGCCCGGACACGCAGCTGCACGAGGCGCGGGCGAATCCTGTCCATGTCGTGCTGACACACGCCCACCTTGTCGATGAGGTTGGTCTCACACCGGTTGCAGCGGACGCACTCCTTGAAGTCGATCTTCGGTCCGTCGATGGCCCCGGTGGGGCAATCTTGCTCGCACACCTTGCACACGTCGCACTGCTCCACCCGGCCGATGCGGCGCAGCGTGAGGAGCGACGCCACCGCAAGCCCGGCGCCGAGAGGACAGGCATACCGGCAGTAGAACCTGGGTATGAACGTGGCCCCGACGAGAAAGGCCCCGGCGATGGACCACAGCAGGAGTGAGGGACTGAGGAAGAACACCGTGCCGAAGGGCTCGAAGTACTGGTAGAGGCTCACGCGACTTCCCATGAGCGCGGGCACCAGGATGAGCAGAAGGACGGCGTACTTCAGCTTCAGCGCCGGAAGGTGGATGCGCCTGGGCACGGTGATCTTCCATCGCTTCGGCACCACGCGGTCGATCATGTCCTGTAGCGCCCCGAAGGGACACAGGACCCCGCAGAAGACCCGTCCCCACAGAAGCGTGGTCCCCACCGTCACCACGACCATCATGAGGAGCGGCAGGTCCCGGACGAACACCACCGGACCGACCCAGATCCCCGCGGTCACGTGCGTGATGGACAGGAAGCTTCCGTCCAGGAATCCCAGGAAGGCGATGGTGGCCGCCAGCGCGGCATAGCGGAGGGCCGGGCGCTTGCGGAAGAAGGCCACCCGCCCCAACGCCAGCACGAACGACAGGCCCAGCACCCGGGTCCAGTCCGTGGTGGCCAGCGTCCGCTCCAGCTCGGACCCCTCCTCTAAGGCGGAGAAGTCGATAGGTGCCGGCCCGAGCTGCGGGGTGCTGGAGGGCGCGGCGGGAGGAGCGCCACCCGTCGCCGCCACCCCACCCTCGGCCCCGGAGGCGCCGGCGTCCGGCGGCTCGTCGGCCACGGCGCCCGTCACCCCGCCGGCCGGACCGGCCGGCTCCAGCGACTCCGACGCGCCCACCACCTCAGCCGGCTCCAGGTCCGAAGGAGCGGGGGCCTCGGACTCGGGCGCGTCGGGTGTGGCCTCCGCCGCTCCGGAAGACGCAGGCGGTACCGTCGGGGTCTCGGCCACCAGAGCGGTCGCCGGCTCCACCAACGGATCGAAGTGGGCGAGATAGTATCCTTCGTGCCCGTCCAGGGCGTACATCATGGTGAACGGCCTGGAGACGTCGACCCGGTCGTCCAGCATGAAGACCCCGGCCATGGTCGCCTCGCCGTCCACCCTTCCGCTGCTGGTGAGCCCCAGCGAGTACACCTGGCTCTCCGGGAGAGCGAGCGTGTCGCCACCCTGCTCCACGAACCAGCCGTCCCGCAGGAAGAGCCGGAGCCGTGGCCCTTCGAGGGCGTACATGAGGAAGGTCGGATCCTCGAGATTCCACCGCTCCGCCGCGGCGTGGATCCGCGGCACCTGATCCTCGCCGATGAAGAACGTGGCGATGGAGTCGTTGGGCAGGTGGGTCATGGAGATGTCCAGGTACCCCTCGCGGTCCTCGATGAGCATCCGCTTGAGCACGCCCCGGGTTCGCATGTCGAACCACGACATCTCCTCGAGGACCATGGGCCCCTGCTCCACCACGCCGATCATGTCCTCGGCATACGCCTCCGCCACCCGGCGCGCGGCGTTCCGTATGCCCCGGGCGAACGCCCTGGTGCTGAGCGTGGCCCTGGACACGCCATCTACGTCGGCGTTCACCTCGAAGGGGTCCGCGAGGCTCTTGCCCGCGCACTGCTCCTGAATTCCTCCCCGGCGCAGGAAGTCCCCC
>CAYGKI010000014.1:0-5593 GCA_964350235.1 uncultured Gemmatimonadaceae bacterium
CGTCATCGCGGGCGCGTTCATCATGGGGATCGTGGCGTTCGACGCGTTCCGGGGTCGTGAGCTCCATAGAGTGGAGCTCATCGGCATCTACTGGCACTTCGTCGACGTGGTCTGGATCTTCCTGTTCCCGCTTCTCTACATCGCGAAGTAGCTATGTCAGACCATTCCGGGCATCACGACGTCAACTACAAGAAGATCTATTTCACGCTGCTCTTCTTGCTGGTGATCAGCATCATCGGTCCCGAGTTCGGCATTCTCTGGGTCACCCTCGTGACGGCCTTCGGTATCGCCTTGGTGAAGGCCTACCTGGTCATCGAGAACTTCATGCACCTCCGTTGGGAAAAGAGGCTCATGAAGTGGTTGCTCACCTCGTCTTTGGTGGTCATGGCCCTCATGTTCTTCGGGATGGCGCCCGACGTCATGAAGCACGAGGGGCGAAACTGGGTGAACGAGGCCGCCATCGCGGCCACGGAGCGGGGCATCGCCGGGCACGGCGAGGGCGAGGTGGAGGAGCCTGTGGAGGTCGTGGAGGCGGAGCCGGGTGTGTTCAACCCCCAGGGTCAGTACAACCTGGCCTGCGCCACGTGCCACGGTCAGGCGGGTGACGGAAACGGCCCCGCCGGCGCCGCCCTCAACCCGTCTCCCGCCAACTTCACGGATCCGGCCTTCTGGGCCGATCGTGACCGGCAGCGGATCTACGACGTGATCCGCAACGGAGCGGCGTCCGTGGGTGGCTCCCCGCTCATGGTGGCCTGGAACGCCACCTACGACGACGAGCAGATCGAAGCCCTGACGGACTACGTCATGGGCTTCCAGCCGCAGTAGCACGAGGGACCGCGGGCGTGCCCGCCTTCCCGGGAGCGAGACCATGAGCGTACAGAGCGCCACAGCCGACTTCGAGCGACGGCCCGAGCCGGTCCGTCGGGAGCAGCTCATCCCCAACGGCGTCATGGGGATGATCGCGTTCATCTTCACCGAGCTCATGTTCTTCGCCGGCCTCATCTCGGCGCACACCATCGTGCGCTCGCAGGTGGCGGGGCAGATGTGGCCGCCCTTCGGGCAGCCGCGGCTCCCCGTGGAGGAGACTGCCGTGAACACGGCGGCGCTCATGGCCAGTGGCATCGTGCTGGTGCTCACATGGTTCGCCTTCCGTCGGGACGCGCGTTTCGCGCGCATCCCCCTCCTCATCGCCCTGGGGCTCGGAGCCTTCTTCGTGTTGTTCCAGGGTGCCGAGTGGTTGGCGCTCCTCGGTGAGGGGCTCACCATGACGTCCAGCACGTACGGCGCCTTCTTCTACCTCATCGTCGGGGCGCACGGCATCCACGCGCTCGGGGCGCTCATCGCCCTGGGCTGGCTCTACGTCCGGCTCGATCGGGGGATCCTGACCAGGCAGCAGCTCGCCACGGTGTCGGCGTTCTGGTACTTCGTCGTTCTCGTCTGGCCCGTGCTTTATTGGAGGGTCTACCTATGAGGCACCTCGAGTTCGTTCCTGGCCGCGCACTCTTCGCCGCCGTCCTGGCACTGGCGTTCATGGCCGTCCTCCCGGACGTGGTCTCGGCGTGTCCCGTGTGCTTCGACGCTCGCGACGAGAACCGGCAGGCCTTCCTGGCCACCACCGTCTTCCTCTCGCTGTTCCCCCTGGGGATGGTGGCGACCGTCGGTCTCTGGGTGCGCAAGCGGTCCAGGGAACTCGATCGACAGGACGCCGCCGAGCTTCCGGACGAGCAGGAGTAGCGCCCGGAGGCTACGCCGGGTGCGCCGCTCAGCGCACCTCGAAGGTGATGGGGAACTGCACCCAGACGGGCACGTTCTGGTCGTTGTTGAGCGCCGGTGAGAACACGAACAGGTCGGATACCGTGAGCGCCGCCTCATCGAGCTGTGGGAAGCCGGAAGACTGCGCCACCCGAGTGTTGGTCACCTTCCCCGTCTCGTCGATGTAGAACCACACCACCACCACACCCCCGATTCCGGCATCCCGGATATCGGGTGGGTAGTGCTCCCCGATGGCTCTGGCCAGCTCTCCACGGTTCCGGATCTCGGGCGCCACGGTGAAGGGCGTGAACGTCGGTGCCGCATCGAGCTCCGGGGTGTCGGCCGTGGCGCGCTCGGGAGGAGGAGGCGGCAGGCGGTCCACCGGATTCTCGTCGAACGTGGTGACGGCGATGGTCACGTCCTCGTCGACGGGCACGCTGGAGATCACCGGAGTCGCCGGACGCGCGATGGCCCGCGGCGGGGGCGGTACCTCGATCTCGGGAGGGATCTCCACCGCCGCCAGCTCCGCCGCGACGAAGGACACGTCCTCCACGTCGAAATCCGGTGCTATGCTGAACGCCAGCCCGTGGATGACCACGGACAGAATCACCGCACTCCAGACCACCGAGGCATAGTCGGACTTCATGCGCATCTGCGCCGAGCCGGCAGGGGCGGTGGGTGTCTGGAACGGGGGGATCCAGAATGCCCTGCGCACCCAACGAGGCAGAGGGGCTCGGATCACCAGGGCTTCAAGCGTCCGGTCAGTGGCCCCACCCGCTCTGCGACGGGCCTCACCGAGGCGGTCCAGTCCACGGGACAAGGGCCAGAGGGCGGTCCCGACGGCCGAGCTCAGGATACCGCCCACGCGACCCACCCCGCCCGGACCGGAGAAGCGGGCGAGCCCGTTGGCGAGAGGCTCCAGCGCCCGGCCCAGGGACTGGGTCACCGGATCGCTGAGGGCATGCCACCGACGGCCGAGGGGCGCCGGGTCCAAGTGGGCCACCAGGTCCGAGAGCCACCCTAAGCGCCGCTCCACCCAGGAGGGCTGGTACAACGGCCTCGGGGGACGTCGGGGAACACCATCGAGGGCCGCCCTGACCACGCCACCCATCTCGCCGGCCCGTCCATGCTCTGCCATGCGCGTTGCTCACATGCTACGGCCGGCCGGCGGGGCGAGCCGCCGCGAGCCCTCACGCGACCGGCGACACCCGAGCATACCGTCCGCACGTCACCGCTCGGCCATGGCAGGGTAAAGACCAGGCAACGTCGTGGTGGGCGCTTGCCGCTCGACGCGACGGAGGCCGAGTTCGCCGGTCGGGTCTTCCCTCCGACGCGCCCCCAACGCGTGGGTGTCAGCCCACGCGGCGCCGCTTGTTCCGGAGGAAGTCCATCATGATGTACTGCCCCAGCGTCATGGTGCTGGTAAAGTACGCCTTCCCGCGCGCGATCTCGGACACCTTCTGGACGAACTGGATCAGGTAGGGGTCCTGGGCCAGCATGAAGGTGTTGATGAGGATGCCCGCCTTCCGGCACGCCCCCACCTCCTGGAACGTCCGCTTCAAGATCGCCGGGTCCAGCCCACCCGAGTTGGTGTAGACCCTGCCGTCGGGAAGGGTCATGGCGCTGGGCTTGCCGTCGGTGATCATGATGATCTGGCGCATGTCCTTCTTCTGCGCCGTCAGGATCCTGCGGGCGATCTCCAGCCCCTCGGCGGTGTTGGTGTGGTACGGCCCCACCTGCGCCTTGGCCAGCTGAGAGAGAGGGATCTCGGCCGCCCGGTCGCCGAACGTCACGACGCGGAGGGAGTCGCCGGGGAACTGGGTGCGAATCATGTGCGAGAGCGCGAGCGCCACCCGTTTCGCCGGAGCGAAGCGGTCCTCGCCGTAGAGCACCATGGAGTGGGAGATGTCCAGCATGAGGACGGTGGCGCACGAGGACCGGTACTCGGACTGATGAACCATGAGGTCCCCGTAGTCCAGGTCCAGCGGTACCTCGAGCCCTTCCCGCTCGATGGCGTTCTTGAGGGTCGCCGGGATGTCCAGGTTCATCGTGTCACCGAACGCGTACGGCCGGGACGCCGCCTCCGCTTCGATGCCGGTGGCGAGGTGAGGCGTGTCGTGCTGGCCGGCGTTGGACTTGCCGATGGCCGACATGAGATCCTTCAGCGATCTGTGGCCGAGAAAGTCCATCCCCTTGCGGGTCAGGTTGAACTGCACGCTCTGGGCCGCCTGCTTCGCCTCGTCGATCTTGCCCTGCCCGGTCACATCGTACGTCTGGCCCGGCAGCTGGGGATTGCCGGTCTCCAGATTGATGTACCCCTCCTCGACCATCCGCTGGACGAGCTCGTCCAGGAGGTCGGCGATCTGCTTCTGGACGTCCTTGTCCCCCTCTCCCTCGCCTCGGAGCTCGTCGATCATCTCCGGCGTGAGCTGCCCGCTCCCGAGGAGGGCCTCCAGAAGCGCCTGCTTCAGAGCGTCGGTGGAGTTGGTATCCTCGGTGCCCGACCAGCCCCAGAACGGGTGGAAGTGCGGGCCGCCGGCGAACCCTCCGTCCATGAGGAAGTCGGACAGGTGCTCGAGGAGCGACTCGAGGTTCAGGGCGTCCAGCCACCGGCCCTTGTATTTGGAGTACGTGGTGAAGCGCATGGAATCTAGTACGGGCGCAGGGCCTGGCAGTTCCGGCGCGCGTGGCTATGCCCCAAACCGGGCTGCCTCCTGGGGCCTTCCCCAGGCCATGTAGAGCCGTCGCAGCTCCTCGTTGACCGATTCGTTGAGCGGATCGTCTTCGGTCAGGCGATCTCCAGCGATGGCATGCGCTTCCAGAAGCGCTTCCTCCGCCTCCTCGAACCGCTCGCGCTCGCCCAGCTTCACCCCCAGGTCGCGAAGAGCCTGCGCCACGTCCGGGTGATCGGGCCCGAGCACCCGGCGGCGGACGTCGATCACCTCCGTCATGAGTCTGTCGGCCTCGGTGGGCTGGTCGAGGTCGTAGCGCGCCAGGGCCAGCTCGTGCAGCGCGCGGACCGTGGGCAGCTCTTCCATGTCCTCGCCCCGCTCCCGTAGCTCCGCCACGGCGGGCGCCAGCAACGCCTCGGCGTCGCCGGGACGGCCCTGGCGACGCAGGACTCCCGCGAGCCCGGTCCGGCTCTCCAGGACTTGTACGTGCCCAGGCGCCAGGGACTCGAGCCGCATGTCCAGGGCGTCCCTGTGGAGCGCTTCCGCGGCTTCCAGATCGCCCGCCTCCACGTAAGCCGATGCGAGATTCGCCATGTCCGAGGCCACCCTGGGGTGGCGTTCACCCAGAACCTCGACGTTGATGGCCAGCGCCTCCCGCTGAAGCTCGATGGCTTCGTCGGTGGCGCCGCGACGTCCTACCGCCACCGCCAGGTTGTTGAGGAAGATGGCCAGGTTCGGCCGATTCGGATTCCTGACGCCGAGGGAGTCGCTCTTCGCGTCCTGGACGATCTGCCGGAAGACCTCTTCCGCCTCCAGATAGCGACCGGTGCGCCAGAGCATGTACGCCAGGTTGTTGGACGCCACCAGGCTGGATCGGTGGGCCGAGCCGAGACGCTCCGCGCTCAGCCGCGCCCGCTCTCTCAGCAGCGACTCGGCCTCCGGGTAGCGCCCCCTCTGCTCCAGGACCAGCGCCAGGTTGCTCATGGTGATCAGCACGTCGGGGTGGCCCGGGTCCAACGTCGCCTGTCGCACGCGCAACGCCTCTCGTCCGATTCGCTCGGCGTCCTCCAGCCGGTCCTGGCGGCGGAGGGCCAGCGCCAGGTGGTTGAGCGCGGTGCCCACGTCCTCGTGAACGGGACCGAGGGTCGACCGCAGCGGCTCCAGCGCGC
>CAYGKI010000014.1:5603-14299 GCA_964350235.1 uncultured Gemmatimonadaceae bacterium
CGGGGTGCCGGGGGCCCAACAGAGCTTCTCGCGTCGCGAGGCCGCCGCGCAGGAGCGTGTCGGCGAGGGCCAGGTCCTCACCGGCGTCGGTGAGCGCCGCCCCCAGATCGATCTGGTTCTCCGCGACCTCGAGGCTCTCTGCCCCGTAGACCCGGGTGCTCACCTCCAGCGCCTGGCGGAGGCGAACACGGGCTTCAGGACCCATTCCCAAGCCGTTGTAGACGTTCCCCACGACGTTCAGCATCCGCGCCTGCAGGTCCGGCTGGCCTTCCAGCTCCGTATCGATGCGCCGTGCACCGTTGTCCAGGATCTGTCGGGCCGTGACCTCCCGCTCGGTGCCCACGTAGGGATCGGCGACCTCGAAGAGGCCCTCCAGGAACGCCACGACCTCCGCCGTATTGGCCGCCTCCAGACGCGCGCGATCCCGCTCCACCGCCAGACGGCTCATGAAAGCGCCCGTGACGCCCGAGAGGACGAGGACGCCCGCCGCCGTCCCGACGACCCCCGCCCGGTGGCGTCCGACGAACTTCCTGAGCCTGTACGACCGGGAGTCGGGCGCGGCCAGCACCGGCCGGCCCTCCAGGAATCGCTCGATGTCCTCCCGAAGGCTCTGAACGGAGGGGTAGCGCCGGGAGGACTCTTTCCGGAGCGCCATCAGGCAGATCCGGTCCAGATCCTGATCGAGACGGCGTTCCCGGATCCCCGCTCCGCGCCCACCATCGTTCATGACCGAGGTCGGAGCGCGGGGCGTCGTGGACAGGACCGCCTCCTCCAGCTCCACCGCGGTGGTTCGGTCCGCGTGCGGGTGGGCGCCGGTGAGGAGCTCGTACAGGATGACGCCCAGGGCGTATACATCGGTCCCCACGGCCACCGTCTCGCCCCTGAGCTGCTCCGGAGCCGCGTATCGGGGCGTCAGAGGTCGCTGGGCTCCGCCGGTGAGATTGAGGGACGCCTCGGGATCCGGGTCCAGCGCCTTGGCGATCCCGAAGTCCAGGAGCTTCACGGCCGCGTCGGCGGTGACCAGGATGTTGTTCGGCTTGAGATCGCGATGAACCACCAGCCGCTGGTGCGCATGCTGCACCGCGTCGCACGCGTCCATGAACACACGGAGCCGCTCGGCCAGGGGCCGTCCGGCGCAGTACCGCGTTATGGGCGTGCCCTCCACGTACTCCATGGAGAACCAGGCCTGACCGTCGTCGGTGACGCCGCCGTCCAGAAGGCGGGCGATCCCACTGTGCTCCAGGCCGGCCAGGATCCGGCGCTCCTCGTGAAAGCGGCGGGTGACGTCGGCCGAGTCCAGCCCCCGCCGGATCATCTTCATGGCGACGCGTTGCTCGAAGTCTCCCTCGGCTCGCTGAGCCAGATACACGTCGCCCATGCCGCCGCGCCCTACACGCGGGCCCACGCGGTAGGGTCCGACGCGGAGTCCGGTACGAGGGCCACGGTCAGGGGACGTGGCGCCCCACGCCTGGGACTCGGGCGAAGTGTCGGAGGGGATGGCCCCGATGAGGTCGAGCACGGGCTGGTCCAGGACGCCCCCTTCGCCGGCATCCGCGTCGAGCAGGGCGTCGAGCTCCTCGGCCAGCTCCGGGTCGTCTCTTCGAAGCGTGTCCAGGTAGCCGGCCCTGGCGTCCGGGTCCAGGTCGGTGGCGCGGTCGAAGGCGGCCCTGACCTCGGGCCACGGCCTGGATCCGGTCATGGACGGTCGGCCAGCGCTCGGCGAAGCCAGGCGCGTGCCGAGCGCCAGTCACGCTCCACGGTGGCCACGGAGACATCCAGGGTCTCGGCGATCTCGCCGTGGGTGAGACCGGCGAAGTACCGGTATTCCACGACCTTGGCCTGCCGGCAGTCCAACTCGGCGAGGTGGGTCAAAGCCTCGTCCAGGGCGAGGATCTCGTCGAGATGATGGGTCGTCGCGCCGTCTTCGGCGCCCAGGGTCACCAACGCGGCCCCACCGCCCCGCTTCCGGGTCCGGCGGGCCCGGGCATGGTCGATGAGGACCCGCCTCATGGCCGTGGCCGCCACGGCGAAGAAGTGCTCCCGGTCCTTGTAGCCCGGCTCCAGGCCCCCGGCGAGCTTCAGGTACGCTTCGTGGACCAACGCCGTCGGGCTGAGGGTGTGGTTCGCCCGCTCGTCCCGGAGTCTCGCCCGCGCCAGACGCCGCAGCTCACCGTACACCACGGGCATGAGCTCCGCCGCCGCGTCGCCCGAGGACGCGCGGAATTGGCGGAGCAGCGCGGTGACCTCTCCGGGGTCCGGGGAACAATCTTCCATCTTTGATAGATATCCCCGGGGGCCTTCCCAACACCAGAGCAAATCCTGGCGGGGGCGGCTCCGGCAGCAGCCTTTCCGCCCCATCTCCCGCGCCCGCATGGACCGCCCTCGTCTCCGCGCCACGCTTCTGGCTCACTACGATCGTCACAAGCGGGCGTTGCCGTGGCGGGAGGAGGACGATCCCTACCGAATCCTGGTATCGGAGATCATGCTGCAGCAGACCCGCGTGGAGACCGTGGTGACGTACTACCGGGGCTGGATGGAGCGATTCCCGGATGTCCGGAGTCTCGCGGAAGCTTCGGAGGCGGACGTCCTGAAGGCCTGGGAAGGACTCGGCTACTATCGACGGGCTCGTAGCCTCCGCGGCGCGGCGGTCATGATCTGCGAACGCTTCGAGGGAGCGTGCCCCGGCACCGTCGAGGAGCTCAGAGCGCTCCCGGGCGTCGGGGAATACACGGCGGGCGCGGTGGGAAGCATCGCGTTCGGCCTCCGCGTTCCGGCGGTGGACGGCAATGTGCGGCGCGTCCTGTCCCGCTGGTTCGACGAGGCGGACCCATCGACGGCGTGGCTGAGGGAGGTGGCCGCGGAGCTGGTCGACTCCGCGCGGCCTGGTGACTGGAATCAGGCGCTCATGGAGCTCGGCGCCACGGTGTGCACGCCCCGGACGCCCCGATGCGACGCATGCCCCGTGGCCTGGGCGTGTGCGGCGAGACAGGCCGGAACCGTGGCGGAGCGGCCCGCCCCCGCCCGGAGGCGGGCACCTCGGCCGGCCACGTTCGCGCTCGCCGTCCTGCGGGCGCGGGAAGGCGGGATCCTCATGGAGCGACGCCCTCCCGACGGCCTCCTGGGCGGGATGTGGGCCTTGCCCGAGATGGAAGTGGACGGAGGAGAGGACGGGGCCCTGGACGCCGTCCGCCGGCTGGCCGAAGGCGTGGGCGTGTCGGCGCCGGCCTCGGCATGGCGCAGGCTCCCGCCGGTTCGGCATCGGTTCACCCACATCGACGCCACCTATCTCCCGTGGCTGCTGGAGCTGGACCTCCCCCGCCGGTTGCCTGAGCAGGTGGACGGCCGATGGGTGGACGCATCCGGAAGGCGAGCGTTGGCGGTGCCGGTAGCTCAGCGCGCCGTATTGGACGACCTGTAGGGGCCCGGCCCACGAGTGCCGCTCCGGCCGACCGGCTGGAGGTCGGATCCGCGTCCTCCCGTCCGCCCACCATGGACCCGCGCAATCCACCGCGCTATGGTCGATCTCGGGCCTCCCGCCGAACCTGATTCCCCCAGCCCCAACCGGGAGTGTGCCAGATGTCAGCCTCGGAGTCTTCCTCGTCGAGACCGTCCACGGGCGCGGACACCGTGGACGCCCGTTGGATCCGGGACTTCCGAACCCTGGGCATGGGTGACGTCGGCGTGGTCGGCGGGAAGAACGCCTCCCTGGGCGAGATGATCGGGGCGATGGCCGCTTCGGGGATACGTGTCCCCGGGGGTTTCGCCACCACGGCGGAGGCGTACCGGGCGTTCCTCGAGCACAACGGGCTCGATGAGCCCATCAGAGCCCATCTGGACGCGCTCGACGAAGGAGCGCGGGATCTCGCGGACGTGGGGCGTGCCATCCGTGGGGCCATTCTCGACGCCGAGCTGCAACCCGAGCTGGCTCGGGCCCTGGAGGAAGCGTATCGGGGTCTGGCGGTGGACGCGCGGCAGGCCGGCGGCGCCGCGGTTTCCGTCGCCGTACGGAGCAGCGCCACGGCCGAGGATCTTCCGGATGCGAGCTTCGCCGGCCAGCAGGAGAGCTTCCTCAACGTGGTGGGAGTGGAGGCGCTCCTCGACGCGTGTCGTCGCTGTTTCGCCTCCCTCTTCACCGACAGGGCCATCTCCTATCGCCGGGAGAAGGGGTTCCGGCACATGGACGTGGCGCTCTCCGTGGGGGTGCAGCGCATGGTGCGCTCCGACCTCGCCGGGGCCGGCGTGCTGTTCACCCTCGATCCCGACCGCGGGTTCCCGGGGGTCGGGGTGAGCAACGGCGCCGGGGGTCTGGGAGAGAGCGTGGTGAAGGGCACGGTGAACCCGGATCAGCACCTGGTCTTCAAGCCTCTGCTCGAGGTGGCGGGAGCCCGCCCCGTCCTGGAGCGGTCTCCCGGCTCCAAGGAGGAGAAGATGATCTACGGCGAGGAAGGCGGGTCGGTCCGCGTGCCCACGGACGACGCGGAGCGACGAGCCCTGGTGCTCTCCGACGACGAGGCGTTGACGCTTGCGCGTTGGGGCGTGGCCATCGAGCGCCACTACGGCCGCCCCATGGACGTGGAATGGGCCAAGGACGGTCTGGATGGGCAGCTCTACATCGTGCAGGCCCGACCGGAGACCGTGGAAGCACGGAAGGACGCCGGCAGGGTGGAGACGTTCACCCTCACGGAGCGCGCCGAGCCTCTCGTGACCGGTGTGGCGGTGGGGAGCGCCATCGTGTCCGCGAAGGCCTACAGGATCTCGGACCCCGCCCATCTCGGCGACTTCCCCGACGGAGGAATCCTGGTCGCCGAGCGGACGGACCCCGACTGGGGACCGGGCCTGGCCCGGGCGGCGGGGGTGATCACGGACCAGGGTGGGAGGACGAGTCACGCCGCCATCGTCAGTCGTGAGCTGGGCATCCCGGCGGTGGTGGGCACCGGAGACGGCACCAGGCTCGTGCCTCACGGGGAGACCGTCACCCTCTCGTGTGCCGAAGGGGACCGCGGCATGGTCTATCCGGGCGCGCTGGCCTTCGAGCGCGCCGAGGTCGACCTCCAGGACGTCCCGGAGACGCGGACGCGCATCATGCTCAACGTCGGGAACCCCGACGCCGCCTTCCGGTGGTGGCGGCTCCCGGCCCGGGGCGTGGGCCTGGCCCGGCTCGAGTTCGTCATCGGGGAAGTCATCCGCATCCACCCGCTCGCCGTGATCCATCCGGACCGCGTGCCCGACGGGCCAGAGAAGAACGAGATCCACCGGCTCCTCGAGGGATGGGAAGATCCGAAGGAGTATTTCATCGACCTCTTGGCCAGCGGCATCGCCCGGGTCGCCGCGGCGGCATATCCCCATCCGGCCATCGTCCGCACCAGCGACTTCAAGAGCAACGAGTACGCCAAGCTCCTGGGGGGCAGCGCGTTCGAGCCCGCCGAGGACAACCCCATGATCGGGCTCCGCGGGGCCTCCCGGTACTACTCGGAGCCGTACCGGGAGGCGTTTCTTCTGGAGTGCGAGGCGCTTCGACGCGTCCGAGGCGACATGGGCCTACGGAACGTGGTGCCCATGATCCCCTTCTGCAGGACGCCCGAGGAGGCCGACCGGGTGCTGGAGATCATGGCGGAGGCCGGCCTGCGTCGGGGCGTCGACGGCCTGGAGGTCTATGTCATGTGTGAGATTCCCTCCAACGTCGTCTCGGCGGAAGCGTTCGCGCGACGCTTCGACGGCTTCTCCATCGGAAGCAACGACCTCACCCAGCTCGTGCTGGGCGTGGACCGCGATTCGGCGGCGCTCGCCCATCTCTTCGACGAAGACGACGCGTCGGTGAAGGCCATGATCTCCGACGTCATCCGGCGGGGCCACGCCGCCGGGGTGAGCGTGGGCATCTGCGGTCAGGCGCCCAGCGACCGGCCCGGGTTCGCCGAGTTCCTGGTGGAGGAAGGTATCGATTCCATGTCGCTCACGCCCGACAGCATCGTGGATGTCGTTCGCCGCGTGGCGGCTCTGGAACGCGCGTGAACCCACCTCCCATCACGCCCGACATCCTCGTCACGCTGGCCATCACGGTCGGCGCCATCGTCCTGTTCGTGCTGGACCGGCTCCCCATCGAAGTCGTGGGTCTCCTGGTCATGGTGGCCCTCATGCTCACCGGCGTGGTCACCCCCACCGAAGGGGTGAGCGGCTTCGCCAGCGAAGCCATCGTGACCATCGCGGCCATGTTCGTCCTGTCGGCGGCGCTGGTCCGGTCCGGTGGCGTGGACGTCCTCGGGCGCTGGATCTCCAGCATGTCCGGCCAGAGCGACCTGAGGCTCCTCGCGGTGTCCATCGCGGTGGTGATTCCCGCGAGCGCTTTCGTGAACAACACCCCGGTGGTGGTGGTCATGGTGCCGGTGCTGCTGGGGCTGGCCCGAGAGCGGGGAATCCCCGCCTCCAGGCTCTTCATGCCCGTGTCCTTTGCCAGTCAGATGGGTGGAACGCTGACCCTGGTGGGGACCAGCACCAACCTCCTGGTGGCGGGCCTGGTTCTCGATCTGGGCCTGCCCCGCATCCGGCTCTTCGACATCACCGGGCCCGCGCTGATCATGGCGCTGGTCGGGGTCGCCTACCTCCTGACGGTCGGCCGGAGGCTGGTGCCGGACCGGGACGGTGAGGACGATCTGGACGAGCGTTACGAGCTCGGGGAGTACCTCTCGGGGCTGGAGGTCGAGGAGGGATCGGAACTGGTGGGGCGTCCTCTCTCGGAGAGCGGTCTCCGTCAGGAGCGCGAGCTCGACGTGCTGGCCATCGAGAGGGGCGACGAGTGGATCCTCCTTCCGGAGGGCACGCACGAGATCCAGGCGGGCGACCGCATGGTGGTCCGAGGGAAGATCCAGGGGATCACCGACGCGGGGAATGAGGTGGGCCTGCGCATCTCCGGCACCGAGCACACGCTCTCTTCCCACGAGGACGAGAACGAGCCGGGCGACACGGCCTATAGCGAGCTGTTGGTCCCCCCGCGTTCCCGGGTGGTGGGCCAGTCCCTGGAGGAGCTCCGCTTCCGGGGCAGCTACGGGGTTCCGGTGGTGGGAATCCGGAGGCACGGGGCGACGGTGCACGAGCCCATGCGCTCGGTCTCGCTTCACGCCGGTGACATCCTCCTGGTTCGGGGCACGCCGGAGGACCTGCGGCGGATCCGCGAGACGGGTGACCTGGCGCTGCTCGGTCCTTTGGAGCTCCCTCCCCGGCGGAAGCGGAAGCTCCCCCTGTCCGCTGCCATTCTGGGCGGGGTGGTCCTGTCGGCGGCGCTGGGGCTCACCACCATCATGGTGGCGGCGCTCGCGGGTGTGGCGCTGGCATGGGTCACGGGGTGCCTGACCCCCGAGGAGGCCTACGAGGACGTGGACTGGCAGCCGCTGGTGCTGCTGGGGTCCATCCTCCCCCTGGGGATCGCCATGCAGAACACCGGGGCCGCGGACCTCCTGGCGGCGCATTTTCTGACGGTTACACAGACCCTCGGGCCCACGGGCGTCCTGGTGGCCTTCTACGTCATGACGTCGATTCTCACGGAGATCATCAGCAACGCGGCCACCGCCGTGGTCGTCACCCCCCTGGCCGTGGCCATGGGCGAGAGCCTGGGGGTCTCCCCCATGCCGTTCGTGGTCGCGGTCATCTTCGCCGCGTCCAACAGCTTCATGACGCCCGTGGGCTACCAGACGAACACCTTCATCTACGGTCCCGGAGGCTACCGGTTCACCGACTTCATCCGCGTCGGCGGTCCGCTCGGTCTGCTGTTCGCATTCCTCGCCGGCCTGGTCATTCCGGCGTTTTTCCCGTTCTGAGCGGCCCGACCGGTCCACTGCCGAACAGGGCCGGGCCGCGCCGTCGTCGCGGCGCGGTCCGGCCCGGGCGGCCTCGTCAGCCTCCGTCCACGAAGAGCCCCCGCGCGGTCCTCATGGACGCGATCAGACCCGCGTGGTCGGAAGCCCACAGGCCACCGGGGGTCCGGGCGTCCGCCTCGTCGCCCACGATGTCCAGCCAGATGCTTCCGGGCACGATCCCGCCTCTGGACGGGTTGTCGGAGCTCCGGACCAGCACGAAGTCGATGCGCTCGTCCAGCGCGGATGCGCCGTTCTGCAGATCCGGATTCTGACAGCACGTGAAGCCCTCGTCCCAGGCGGGCTGACCGGACTGGGCCCAGGCGTCGGTGAAGCCGGCGGAAAGGAGGGTCTCGTAGGTGGGCGTCCAGGACGGCGCCCCGGGTCCCGCGGCGGCATCCGAGTTCAGATCGCCGGAGAGGATGGTCACCCCGTCCAGCCCCGCCATCACCGAGCCGAGCAGCTCCTGGGCCTGGGCGGCCTGGATGGGAGCGAGCGCCTGGCTCTCGAGATGGGTGGTGAAGAAGTGGTGCGGCGCTCCGACGTGATCCGTGCTGGCCCGGATCCAGCCACGCGTGAGGGTGAGCGGTCCGATGTCGAACGTGGCGGCGTATCGGCCCTGACCCACGGTGACGTCCACGTCGGTCCGCCGCAGCACGGCGATGCGATCGGTGAACTGGAGGATGCGGGTCACCGCTCCCGCCCCGGGGTCGAAAGCCAGCGGAAGCCCTGACGCGTCTCCGGTCGAGGTGTTCTCCTGAACGGCCACGAGCTCGTAGGGGAGGGCCCGGTGCGCGATCTCCTCGAGGATGACGTCCAGAAGATCCAGGTCCGCCGCCACGGAGGGCCCGC
>CAYGKI010000014.1:14309-19340 GCA_964350235.1 uncultured Gemmatimonadaceae bacterium
ACGGAAGTCGAACACCTCCTGGAGGCCGACGAGATGGGCGCCGCTCCCCTCGATGTCGTCCACGATGGCCGCCATCCGCGCCCGCGAATCGCTGGCCTGGACCTGGGCCCAGAACACGTTCGTGGCCTGGAGCACCTGGCCCAGATCCCCGAAGTCCAGGCCGAAGAGCGGCCCCGTGTCTCCGCCGAGGAAGACGTTCCTCGAGTAGACGGTGAAGTGCTCTGAAGTGGCGCCTGCGTCGAGTCTCGAGGTCTCGGGGCCGGGGGCCATGGGTCCGGCGTCGTCGGAGCACGCTGTCAGTCCCGCGAGCAGGGTCAGGGCGGTGAGCGTCCGAGCGACGGTCTTGTGCGCGATGGTCATGGCATCGCTCCTCGTTGGAGTCCGAGCAAGCCGCGCTCCGGCTCGCTCTCGACTCCAACCTGGCCCATGGGGACCGCGGGGGCGGTACGCGTCCATGCGTACCCCCAGGGCTCCGACTACGTACTCGGGGCGGCCAGCCGACCCTCTCGCACCATGTCGCCCAGCTCCTCCCGGCCGGAGATGTCCAGCTTCTTGTAGATCCGCGTGAGGTGCGTGGTCACCGTGCGCTCACGGATCCCCAGCTCCTTGCCCACCGCCTTGCTGCTCATCCGGCGCGCGATGCACAGCGCCACGTCCCACTCCCGCGGCGTCAGGTCCGCCGCGCCCGTTCCCTGGCTCGGGAGCGTGGGGGGGCGGGCGTCCAGCTCCTCGAACATTCCCCGCGTCGCCTCCAACTCCGGGCGGGCGCCCAGCTCGGTGAACGTCTCGTGGACGCGCTTTAGCTCCTCCAGCGCCTCGTCTCTCCGGTCGAGCTCGGCGAGGCGTCCTGCAAGCTGTCTCCGGATTCTCGCCGCGTCGTAGAGAAGGGGAATCCGCTCGAGCGCCTCGGCCCCGCCCCGAAGCATGTCGACGGACGCCTCCAGCTCACCGGAGATCCACAGAATCAGCGCGTCACAACCATCGGCCCAGGCCGTGGCCAGGCGATGTCCGATGCGCGCACCCTCCTCCCTCATACGTCTCGCCACGGCGCGCGCTGCGGGAAGGTCGCGCCGACGAAGATGGATCTCCGCGAGCAGGGGCAGGAGCAGGTGGAGGCTCCAGAACACGTACCCCGCGCGATCGGCCAGCACCACGCCCGCCTCCCCCACGCGTGCGGCTTCTTCCCAGCGCTCCTCGGCGAGGAGACAGGCGGTACGACCGATGTGCGCGGGAACCCCGACGTGCACGTCGGCGCGCTCGTGCTCCGCGCCCTCCAGCCCTGCCAGCGCCCAGGCCTGATCCGCCAGCTCCCGGGCCCGGGTCAGGTCCCCGCGGCCCACGTACACCGTGGCCGTCCACACGAGGAGCCGAGGCAGAAGGCTCGTCTGGCTCAGGTTCGTAGCCAGCCGGATGGCGGCCTCGCCCTGAGCGACGGCGGCGTCCCATGCCCCCGTAGCATACAAGAACTCGATCTCTAATTCTGTTACCCAGAGCTTCAGCACCGGAGATCTCAACTCCTCCGCCACCTGGCGCGCCTGGCTCATCAGGCCTTCCATCTCCTCGGTGTTGCCCGTGAGTCCCTCCAGGGAAGCCAGGGCCCAACGGCCCCAGAAGCGCACGTACGGGTCACCCGCCCGATCCGCGAGCTCCACGGCCTGCCACCCGTGTCGACGGGCCTGGTCCGCCTCGCCGATCCAAGTGAACAGCAAGGCCAGAGCGCGGTGGGCCCGGCCCAACAGCGTGGGGTCGTCCAGCGCGCGGGCCCCGGCCAGACACTGCTCGATGCAGCTCCTGGCCTGGTCCGCCCGTCCCAGCTCCTGAAGCGCAACACCACGCGCCAGGAGCAACCGAGCCTCGAGGGCGACCTTTCCCTCGGACCCCCGGATCACCTCCAGGGCTCCGTCGTAGGCGTGAAGCGCGTCCTCGTGCCGCCCGCTCCAGAACGCCACCAGGCCCAGGTGCCGAAGCGCCTGTGCCGAATCCACGGAAGACCTCCGGCGCCGCGCGTCATCCAGCAGGTCGTTCCAGATGGCGGCGGCCTGGTCGTGCCGCCCCAGGCGCGCCAAGCCCCGGGCCAGGCTCTCCTGCACCGCCGTGCGCCCGGGGGCGCCAGCCGGCGGTTCGCCGCCTCCGTCACTCCCTTCCACGGGTTCGGCGTCCGCGGGATAGCGGGCCAAGGCCGCCGAGAGATAGGCCACCGCCTCCCGATCGGCGTGTCGGCGCAGCGCCGCCCGTCCGGCCTGGGCGAGGTAGCGCACGGCCCTGGGGTCCGAGGCCGACGCTCCGCCCCGCTCGAAGTGGTACGCTAGCTGGTCGACCGGGGCGCCTCCGTCGCCGTACATGGTCTCCAGCGCCTCGGCCAGGGTGCTGTGGAGGCGACGGCGGCGGGAGGGACCGAGGTCGCGATACAGGGTCTCGCGGATCATGGGATGCCGAAGCTCCACGAAGACCTCCCGCCCGTCTTCGGTCTCCATCACCATGCCCTGGGCGACCAGCTCCTCCACCGCCAGCATGGTGCGCTCGTCGTCCAGGCCGGTGGCGCGCTCCAGGGCGCCGAAGGGCGCACGGCCGCCACTGACGGCCACCAGGTCCGCCACGGAGCGTGCGTCCTGGGAGAGCGCCCGGAGACGGAGCAGCAGCACGTCCCGCACGGATCCGGGCAGGTCGAGCCGCTCGACGCCCCAGCCCAGCCAGGTGCCGTCCCGTTGGTAGAGCCGACCGGACTCCACGAGGGTCTTGAGCGTCTCCTCCAGGAAATACGGATTTCCGTGGGTCCACTCGAAGAGATGCGCGGCAAAGTCCCGGAGGGGCGTCCCCTCGACCTGGAACACCGCGTGCAGGAGCTCCTCCATGTCCTCGGGGCCCAGGGGCGGGAGATGGTGAGCGCTCAACACGTCCATGGATCCCAGGGAGCGCTCGAACCGATCGAGGGCTTCCAGGCCCTGGCCGTATCCTCTCGAGGCGGTTGCGAGGATGCGGATGGGCTCGCCCTGGAGCTGGCGGGTGAGGAAGTGCAGCAGGGATAGGGACGACGGGTCCGCCCAGTGCAGGTCCTCGGCCACGATGAGGATGGGGTCACGCTCCGCGAGCCGCTTGACGAACTCGGCGAAGCTCCAGAAGAGGCGCGTCCGGGATTCCCCCGGATCCCATCCGGCTCCTTCTCTCGGCTCGCTGCCTCCGAGCGCCGGAAAGAGCTGTCGCAGGTCGCCGGAGGTCCCACGGGTGAGGACCGTCAGCGCGGCTTCGTCGAAGGACCTGAGTATGGGGAGGAATGCGTCGGAGATGAGGTTGTACGGCATCCCCGACTCCACCGGATACGCCCGCCCGGTGGCCACCGTCCAGCCGCGGCGGCCCGCCTCTTCGGAGAACGCCCTGGCCATGCGGGACTTGCCCACCCCGGGGTCGCCCGTCATGAGCAGGAACGGGGGTACACGGGTCTCGTGACCGAACAGCCTGAAGAGGCGTTCGAGGTCGTCGCGGCGCCCCACCAGGGGAAGCTCCCTGGGCAGGGCTCGGCGACCGGGTTCGTGCGAGCTGCTCATCTGTCGGCTCCCGGGAGGGGGTCCACGTGGGGCCCGGGTCGTGGAGGGCGCTCCAACGGTGGGCCAAGCCCACCGCCTCGCACTCCCTCGGGGCGAAGGTACGCCCAGTCTACCGGTGCCGCGAACCGACTTCCGTACGTATCCCTACGTAGCGCGGGTGTCCCGCGTCCGTACCGCGGTCAGCTCCCGAGCCCGCCCATGGGATCGAACCCCTTGTAGCCCTTGCCCTGCGGCGGGTCCTGGTGGAGGGATCTGGCGTACCCCCCGGTGGACGTCCGGCTGATCCGCCGCTGCGCAACCAAGGCCTCGAGCACCAACTCGCACGCTGCCGCGCGCACGCCGTCGCTGGCGCTCTTCGGCGCCAGCCCCACGCTCTGCACCAGATCCAGCAGGCCCGGCACCGTGCCGAAGCCCTTCACGCACGCGGCGGCGGCGGAATCTTCGCCGACCTGGAGAGCGCCCCCACCTTCGAAGTACTCGACGATGCTGTCCACGTCCGCGCCCGCGGCGCGGACGTCGAAGGCCTGGGAGGAGCCGAGCTGGATGAGCTCCCGGCCGATCTTGTCGGCGCCGTGCAGCTCGCCTTCGTACTCCAGCTCCATCTTGCCGGTGATGGCCGGGAGCGCGGCGTACAGATCCGTCATGCGCGGTGTCGCCGTATCCTCCCCGTGCCTGAGCGCCCTTCGCTCGGCGTTGGACACCACGGTCTCCATGACCGTGATGGGCATGCGCTGGCTCACCCCTGAGCGCTGATCCACCCGTTTGTCCTTCCGAGCCAGGAAGGCCACGCGCTCCACGGTCTCGGCCACGAAGTCGGGGATCTCCACGGGGAGGACGTCCCGGTCCGCCCATGCCTCCTGCCCGGTGATGGAGACGCCCACCTCCAGGTCCTCGGGATAGTGGGTACGGATCTCGGCGCCGATGCGGTCCTTCAGCGGGGTGATGATCTTCCCACGGGCAGTGTAATCCTCGGGGTTGGCGGTGAACACCATGAAGACGTCCAGAGCCAACCGGATGGGGTACCCTTTCACCTGCACATCCCCCTCCTGGAGGATGTTGAACAGGCCCACCTGGATCTTCCCCGCCAGGTCCGGCAGCTCGTTGATGGCGAACACGCCACGATTCGCCCGCGGGAGCAGCCCATAGTGGATGGTGAGCTCGTCGGCCAGGATGTGCCCACCCCGGGCCGCCTTGATGGGGTCGACGTCGCCGATGACGTCGGCGATGGTCACGTCCGGCGTGGCCAGCTTCTCGACGTACCGGTGCTCCCGGTCCACCCACGCCACCGGCGTGTCGTCACCGTGCTCCTCCACCAGCAGCTTGCCGAACTTGGAGATGGGCGCCAGCGGATCGTCGTTCACCTCGCTGCCGGCCAGGATGGGCATGGCTTCGTCCAGAAGGGACACGAGCTGACGGAGAATCCGGCTCTTGGCCTGTCCCCGGAGCCCGAGGAGGATGAAGTCGTGCTTGGCCAGGACCGCGTTCACGA
>CAYGKI010000015.1:0-19119 GCA_964350235.1 uncultured Gemmatimonadaceae bacterium
AGCAGCTCCCCGGGATCGCGCCACCAGGGATTGGCGGCGATGCGCGCGCGGTCCACGTAACGGACGGGTGAGAAGGCGTACGCACGCCGGTCGGACTGGAGCCGGCGCTCCACCGTGGCCACGCCACGCAGGAGCGCGGTGTCCGGGCGGAGGACGATCTCCACGTCCCGGCGGCCGTTCGCGCCCACCGCCACGGAGATGGCTGCCCCTTCGTAGCCGAGGTGGGTCGCCTGGATCCAATGCATCCCCGGCCGGACCCCCGGCACGCGGAAGACACCGGCGGCGTCGGAGAGGGCCACCCACCGGCGGCTGGCGAAGGGGAAGGAGACAGTGGCACCCACCAAGGCCTGCCCGTCGCTGGCGTCTCGCACGACGCCCAGGACATCCACGGGACCCGGGTCTCCACCCTCTACCTCCAGTCCCTCCAGAGGAACGGGGCTGGGGAGGAGCGCCAGCTCCAACGGACCGGTAGCGCCCCCGGGCACCTCCAGTCGGATCTCGGCATCACCGTACCCGAGCGCGGTGATGGTCAGCGTGTACGCCCCCTGGGCGAGACGCACACGTACGGCCCCGGTGGCGTCGCTCTGGAGGACGAGCCCGACGGGCCCGACGCGCACGGTCGCCCCGGGGATGAGGCGGCCGGTGATGTCGTCGTAGAGGACGATGACCCTCTCGGGCGACGGAGCTTGAGCCGCCGCTGGCGTGGACGGCGCCATGATCAGGACCAGCGCCACCCGGAGGACCCACCGGGGGGCCCTACCCTCCTTCGTCATGAATCCCGGGCCCGTACCGGCCGCGAGCGGGCGTGGAGACGAGCGCGCATGGGAGGCCTCCGTGGCCAGGGTGCTCACCGGCGCTGATACCGGGGTTCGACCCGGGCCGCCGTGTGAAGCTCATGGTACCCGGTGCCGCTGGTGGGGAGCAAGCGGGACCCGGGCGGGAAGACCGGGTCAGACCGGTCCCGAGGACCCTCCCCGCGCGCATGCCGGTACGGGTGTTGCAGCACGGACGTGTCGACACGTGACTCCCTCCCGAGCCCGCGAGCCTCGACAGATGCCATCCAGAACCGGGTGTCCCCCCGCGGGGCCGCCGCTCCGCCATCTTCCCGAAGCCCACACCCTCCTCCTCCTTCTGGGCGCGGCGGTGCTGGCCCCCACGGCCTGCGGAGACGGGCCCACGGGCCCATCAGGAGACGGAGGCCCGGACGGCGGGACGTCCTATGCCCATGACGCGGCTCCTGGAAGCTCCGCCGCCGACTTTCTCTCCGCCGCCGACTTCGAGCACCTGGTGGTGCAGGTCCAGTACGTGGAGGCAATGCGCCCGAGCCAGGAGGGACTGGACGATCTCCGGGCCTTCCTGGAAGCACGACTGAACAAGCCCGGCGGCGTCGAGCTTCGGGTGGACGAGGAGGCCATCGGGCCGGCCACCGGGGACACGTATTCCGCCGCGGACATCCGCTCCCTGGAGGCGGAGCACAGAACCGTCTATACGTCCGGCGACACCCTGGCGGCGTACCTCCTGGTGGTGGACGGTCGGTACGAGCAGGAGAACGTGCTCGGCATCGCCTACTACAACACCTCCACGGCCCTGTTCGGAGAAAGGATCCAGGACAACACCGGGGGGCTAAATCAGCCCTCACGCGCCCGCGCGGAGGGCGTCGTGGCCATGCACGAGTTCGGGCACCTGCTGGGGCTTGTGAACAACGGCACGGACATGCAGGAGCCCCACCAGGACACGGCCAACGGCAACCACTGCGACGACGACGGCTGCCTCATGTACTACGCCGTGCGCACCACCGCCTTCCTGGGAAGCCTCCTCGGCGCCGCCTCACCAGAGCTCGACGCTCGCTGTCTCGAGGACCTGAGGGCGAACGGGGGGACCTAGGAGGAGCGCGCGCGCCCGGCGGGCTCAGTCACGGCCGACGAGGGCGACGTCCAGAGGACCCACGGTGAGTCCTCGCGGCGTCCCCTCCACCCCGGGCTCACCATAGCCCAGGGCCAGGAATCCCGGCCCTTTCCGCAGCCTGAGGTCGTACCCTTCCACCGGCACGGCCACGTCCGCGACCTCTGACGTGGCCAGCCCGTGGAGAAGGTGGAGGAAGGCCCACCGCGCGAACGGATCCTCGGGATCCTCCGGCCGTCCCGCCGTCGCACCCAGGGCCGTCTTCCCCGCCCCTGGGGTCACCTCCAGAGTCTCCAGGTCCAGCCCGTCGCCGGTGCCCAGCAGCGTGACGCGGAGACCGGTTCCACCGAAGCCGGTGGCGGAGGGCACCGCCGCTCTCGCGTCGACGAGCACGACGCCCGAGGCGCCCACCACCCTGGCATGCGGGCCGTCCAGCACCAGCGCCGTGTTCTCGTCGATGCCGAAACCCACGCCTCCCCCGACGCCGGCGAGGGTCGCCACCAGCAACCGCCCGATCCTGCCTCGGGCCAGGAAGTGCTGGTCGTAGACCGCATGATCGTCGAAGCCCAATCCAGGCTCGATGACCACGCCCTCCTCATCGTCGTCAGCTCCTCCTTCGACGGTCCCGTGGGCCAGCGCGCCCGCGCTGGACCCACCCGCGATCATGCGCGTGGACATGATGGCGGCGCCGGCGCTCGACCCGGAGACCACCGCGCCTTCGGCGAAGCGACGCATCACGACCTCATAGGCCGGGGTGGACGCGCCTCCGGGTCGGAATACCTCCACCACGCGGGACTGCACGCCCCCTACGAACCAATATCCGGAACACGCTCCAAGGCGCTGAACGACGGCGTCGTCGTAGGCCGCCTCGGGATTGTCCGTGGAGACGAAGACCCCGTCCACCGAGTCGGCACCGTGCTCCTCGAAGGCCGCCACCGCCGACGCCATCGATTCCTCGGGGACTCCGCTGGCCGTGGGCAGGACGCAGAACGGCCCGGAGCCGTCCCGGGCCTCCAGCACCGCCCGGTACACGTCGGCGTTCTCCCTCTGTAGCGCGCCACCTACGATGACCAGGCGCCCCCGGCTGGGCTCGGCCTCCTCCCGGAGGGCGTCGTCGGGCGCGCACCCCGTGGACAGCAGGGTCACGGCGGCGGCGGCCCAGAATCGCCTGACGTGGGATCGTGACCGGGAGGGCTCGGCGGGACCGGGCCGGGCCGGCGTGGCAGGCTGTGTCGGAGTCTCCACCATGGATCGGTGTCCTCGGGGTTCGGAGGGTGACGGCTCGCGGCTGGACTTGGCCCCGAGCCCGCAGCAGACTAAGGGGTTCCGCCGAGCCCCGACAGCCGCGAGGTCCATGCCCACCCCCCAACGCGCCATGCCTGGATGACCCGACCCGAGTGGCTTCTCGTCGGCGTCTTCGCCGCCACCATCGCGCTCATGTTCGGCACTCGACTCCGCTCGGATCTGGTGGCCATCCTGGCGGCGCTCTCGCTGGGACTGCTCGGGGTCGTTCCGGACGGGAGCGTCTTCCAGGGGCTGAGCAGCACGGTGGTCGTCACCCTCATGGGCCTCTTCATCCTGGCGGAGGGTCTCGAGGACACCGGCATCATCCGCTGGGCGGCGGGTCGGCTCGCCAACGTGGGCGGCGACAGCGAGGGACGCCTCCTTCTCACCCTCATGGGGACTGCGGCGGTGCTGTCGCTGGGGATGAACAACGTGGCCGTGGGCGCCCTCTTCCTTCCGGCCTCCATCCGCGTGGCCCGCACGTCCGGCGTCCCGGTGTCCCGCCTGCTCCTGCCGGTCTCCTACGCCACGCTCCTCGGTGGCATGGCCACCATCTTCACCAGCGCCAACATCATCATGAGCGACCTGCTCGTGCAGCAGGGCTCGGAGCCCCTGGGGATGCTGGACTTCGCGCTCTCCGGGGGCCTGGTGGCCGTGGCGGGCATCGGATACCTGCTCCTTGTGGGCCGACGGCTGATGAGGGCTCGCGCCCAGGACGCGGAGGATCCCTAGGGCGCCTTCTTCGGACTCTACAAGCTCGGCGAACGCTTCTGGGAGTTCGAGATCCGGCCGGGCTCGAAGCTGGAGGGGAAGACCATCGAGGAGATCGGATTCAGGGAGCGCTTCGGGCTTTCGGTGCTGGCCATCCGCCGGCGGCATCGCACGTTCCTGGTCCCCGGACCGGGGATCGTCGTGGTCCCGGGAGACCGTGTGGTCGTGCTGGGCCACAAGGACCGGGTGCGCGAGCTGGTGCCGTGGGGGGTCGAGCTCCGGACGGGCGCGTCTCCAGGCGACCTGCAGGAGGAGCTGGAGCTCACCGAGATCGTGGTGCCCCCACGCTCCCGGGCCACCGGCCGCACCCTCACCGACCTCGAGCTACGCACCAAGTACGGCGTGACCGTGCTCGCGCTCTGGCGGGAGGGGCAGATCATCAGGACGGACGTGGGGAAGACCCCTCTGGAGATCGGGGACGGCCTCCTGGTGGTGAATCTTCCCAAGCGACTGGACGCGCTCACCCGAGGCGGCGACTTCCTCATGGTGGGGAGCAAGATGGCCGCACCCGAGCGCACGGAGCGCGCACCCGTGGCGTTGGCCATCTTCGGCTCCGTCGTCGCGCTCGCCTTCAGCGGCCTGCTGCCCATCGGAGAGACGGTGCTGGCGGGTGCCATGGCCATGGTCCTCACCCGGTGCGTCAGCATGGAGCAGGCGTACCGGGCCATCGAATGGCACGTGATCTTTCTCGTGGCAGGATTGCTGCCGCTGGGCTTCGCCATGATCGACACGGGGCTCGCCGACCGCATCGCCGCGAGCCTGGGCTCCCTCGTCCAGGGTGATCGGCCCATGCTGGCCATCGCCGTCATGTTCATGGTGAGCACCGCCGCCACCCAGATCATCGGGGGTCAGGTGAGTGCGCTTCTGGTGGGGCCGGTGGCGCTCGCCGTGGCCGACACCGTGGGCATCGGCGCCCAGCCCATGGCCATCGCCGTGGCCATCGGCGCGTCCACCGCGTTCCTCACCCCCATCGCCCATCCCGTGAACGCCATGATGATGGGTACGGGCGGTTACCGACGAAGGGACTTCGCCAGGATGGGCGCCGGGATGACCCTGGTCACGCTATTGTCCACCATGGCGGCCATGTGGCTCTTCTGGGGTATTCGGTAGGTTCTGCTTCAACAGCCCACGATGTCACAGAGGAACCGTAGTCCGAGGCTCAGGGCCGCGTGCCCCCGCCAGGCCCCGTCACCGTGAAGCAGACCGATCTGTAGCGCCGCGACGTCCGCGGCTTCCACGAAAGCCGCCGGACCCACCGCGCCGACGACCACGTACGAAGCGGCGACGAGACCCAGGTAGCCCGGCACCGAACGGCCGGTTCGGTACAGCACGCCGCCGTGGAGATAGACCAGCGGATCCACGCCGCCACTGGACTCCGGGGGAGGCGCCGCGTTGGCTCCGATCCCGAGCATCCCCGTGAGATGCCAGGCTCGGGACCGCACCTCCACCGGACCACTTCCGGGCACACCGGGAAGCGGAAGCGGGGGCGGGGCCCCCAGCGGGCGGCGGAGCTCGGCGCCGACGACACCCCCACCCACCTGGCCGGCGACCCAACTCCCCTGGATCCGCCAGGACTGCGCGTCGGCTCCGTGAGGCGTGCCGACGAAGCTGACGATGACCGCGACCCACGCCCCGGCGCGACCCCACGCCGTCCGGCGCCGAAGGGCTCTGCTCACGCCGGGCCTCCCGCCACCACCGGGCTCGTTCCCCCGTCGCCTCCGGGAAGGGTCAGGTCCAGGGGGACCGGCGTCTCTCCCAGGAACGACGAATCGGGGGGCCTCACCGGGGGGACGGCAGGCGGCGGCGGTGCTTCGGCACGCAGGAACCTGCGGGTCAGGTCGAGCACGTCGGGGTCGTTGCACAGAAAGGCGTGCCGTTCCGACTTCCCGGTAAGCGCCACCACCCGATCTCCGAAGCTGGACCCGCCCCACGCCAGCGTGGCTTTGTACGGCACCAGATCATCGCCTTGCTGATTTCGATGGTAGTCGGCGTGGTCGGGAAGGGCATCGCCGTCCCGGACCAGCTCCACCGGTGTCATCTGTCGCTTCCCCATCACCGCCATGGCCATGGTCCCGCTTCCGAGTCGCGCGAACGGCCCGGCGAGTAGCGCCGCCGTCTCCCGAGCGCGCGACAGCATGTCCTCCCTCATGCCCGCTCCGGCGGCGCCTGGCCACCCATCGCGCCGAAGGAGCTGGCGTGCGTCGTCCTCGGGCGACGCGTCCGGCCGCACCACCGCCGGCCAGACCGGAAGCATCTGATGCAGGGCCGGCCACGTGAGCGCCATGCCTCTGGCCGCCTCACGGTTGGCGTCCCCGAGTCCTTCGCTTCCCCAGATCAACGCTTCGGCGGCTCGCATCGTACCCGCGAGCGGCGAGCCCACGAGCACGACGCGGGCCACCAGTCGGGAGAACTCGTTGATGTCGAAGGTGAGCTTGCTCGCCAGGATGATTACCAACCCGCCCTGGGAGTGCCCCACCAGATTGAATCGCCCGCCGTCGGGCTTGTTGGCGCGCATGTGCTCCAGCAGGAGCTGGGCGTTGTACCGCATGTCCATGCGCCAGTCGTACGGCCACGGATCGGCCAGGGAGAGCAGGCGATCGTAGGGCGTGCCCACGACCCGGTGGGGGAATATGGACGTGCCCGGCTCCAGCGATGTCCTCGCGGGCTTCCACGCGCCGTCGGGTTGATCCAGGGAGAGCAGCCGCTCCCACGCGTCGGGGGGACGCCCGCCCAGCTCGTCCCGCTGCAGTCCCAGGCTTACGCGCACGGCGTTGTACACCACCCGTCCATCTCCATCCACCAGCGATGTGGCCTGGGTGCCCGGGATCAGCAGTGTCTTGTCCGGCATGTCGGCCCCCTCATCGACGGTTGTGCCCTACGCGGCTCGAGACTCCGTCGGCAGGGGCGCGGGTCAGCGAACGCCCACCCAACCCCGTACCGCGGCGAACAGCTTATCCGAATCGTAGCCCACACCGTCCTTGAACACGAGCACGGTCTCGCGAAAGGCCGCGATATCGGCAGTGGGGTCACCTGCGAGCAGCACCAGGTCGGCCCGCTTCCCGACCTCCACGGTGCCGATCTCGCCCTCCCGCTCCAGGTATCGCGCACCGTTCCTGGTGGCCACCTCCACCGCCTGCTCGACGGTGAGCCCCATCTCCACCAGCAGCTGGAGCGCGCGCTGGTTGGCATAACCGGGAACCACGTCCCCGCCGCCCGTGGGATCGGTCCCCACCACGAGGAAGCCACCGGCATCGTAGAAGGCCTTCTCCATGGCCATGTACTTGGCGAGGAGCGCCCCGGCCTGATTCCCCGGCTCGTCGGCCCGGCTCAGACGCGCCATCACCTGCTGGGCGAGCTGCGGCAGCATGGCTTGGAACGCGCCGGCCGGAGGCATGGGTCGGTGGGGCGCCCGGCGCTCCACCACCGTCAGCGTGGACGTCACGGCCACCCCGCGATCCACCAGATGCGCGACCACGTCGGTGAACTCGGCGCTCTCCAGATCCAGGTCCAGGTAGCTCTGATCGGCGCCACGAGGGCACTGATCCGGCTCCTTGCCGTCCACCCAATCCGTCGCCGCGAAGAATCCGTGCTCCAGATTGTCGATGCCCAGGTCCGCCGCCTCGCGATAGGTGATGGAACAGAGGTGCCCGGTCACCTTGATGCCGCGGGCGTGCGCGGCTTCGATGGCGGCACCCAAGCTCGCGCGAGAGATGAGGTTGTACGCCTTGAACGACGTGACCCCCCGGTCCGCCCAGAACTCCACGTGGGCGCGCGCCTCCTGGGGCGTCGAGATCTCCGGGAACGCCCGGATGAAGCCCCCGGGGCCCTCGAGGTACGGCCCGGTGACGTCCATCCGCGGTCCGGGAATCCGCCCGGCTTCCACGTCTCTCCGGATGGAGAGGTCCGTATACGGGTCCAGGCTGCCCCCCGTCCGTATGGTGGTGGCCCCTCCCGCCAGATAGAGCGGAGGGAAGGACATCTCGTTGGTGTTGTAGCGCGCCTGCCCCGAGGGGTAGAACATGTGCTCATGGAGCATGACCAGGCCGGGCATGAGCGTATGCCCCGCGCCATCGATGACCTCCACCCCGGGGGCCACCGCCAGGTCACCCGCCGGAGCCACGCCGACGATCCGCCCGTCGCGGATCTCCACGGCCATGTCCGACCGCGCCGCCGCTCCAGTTCCGTCGATGAGGCGCACGCCGGTGATGAGAACGTGGGGTGACGACACGGAGACGAACGCTCGCACGGACTCGGAGAGGTCCCCGTACTGCTGCGCCGCGGCCCGCACCGGGCCGACGGCCAGGACGGCCCCCAACACCATGGTGCCGATATTCCTCAACGACATTTCGATTCCTCCCCGTGCAAATCGCCAGTGGCACGAAGGGGCGGGCCCGACCCGGACCCACCCCTTCGCTGTCAGAACTCTCTCACGTCTCGATGGCTCGAGACTCCGGCACGGGCCCTTCAGCCTTCAGGCCCGCCGCCGGCTTCCTAGGGGAAGCGGGGAGAATTGTCCGACGTCACCGGCGTGATGCTGTTGGTGTTGGTGTTGATCTCGCTGGTGCCCACGGGGAAGCAGCTGCTGCGCCCCGACATGTCCTCCATAGGCTGGTCACCCGGACGTCCTTCCATGGACCACCGACGAAGGTCGCCGAACCGTCGGTTCTCACCCCACAGCTCGATACGACGCTCCTGCTTGAGCGCGACCCAGGCGTCCTCCACGCTCGTGATATCGGCCGCGGTGTACGCAGGCAACGGACTGCCCGCGGTATATCCCGCCATCAGGCTGCCGGTGTCGTCGCTCACGTTCCGGGTCCGGACCTCGTTGATGAGGTCCACCGCAGCCATGTAGTTCCCGGGATCGTGGACCAGGATCTCCTCCGCCAGAATCAGGCGGGTCTCCCAGTACGACGAGAACGTGTGCGGATCCGTGGGCGTGGTGAACTTCAGCTGCACGTAGAACGGCAGGTTGTACACCATGGTGATGGGGTCCGAAGGGTTGGTCCGCCACGCCATCCGCGGATCACCGGTGTCCTCGTAGTACCCCTCCATGAACGTGCTCTCGATGGTGTACTCACGCCACGGGAGCGCCGCCTGACGGAAGTACATCTCGTTGGCGCCGCTCTGGTAGTCCTGGGCATCGAAGAAGACCTGGAAGACGGCGTCTTCGTCGGTGACGGCGTTGGCATCCGCCACCGCGTCGGCCCAGTCGCCCTGCCACATGTTCACGTCGGCGCGTCCAGCCCGGGCCGCCGCGACCAGATCGGCGTCACCCGCCGCCGCCGTCTCCGCCTGGTCGAAGTAGTCCTCCGCCCGGTCGAAGTAGTCCATGAAGTCACCGGGAGGGCCACCGTCCACGATGAACGTGCACATGTTGTGGCCCAGCGACCGGTTGGCGTAGGCCGCGTGCAGGAGGATCTCGGCGTAGATGGGTCCCGAGCCACCACCCGCGGCCTCCAGACGCCGTGCTCCGTCCTCGGCCACCCAGCGCGCCTGCTGCATCCCGTTCCAGTTCCCTCCGCTGTTGTCGGACGTCATCGTCCCCAACACGAAGTCGGAATCGAACAGGCCTCCGGGAATGCCCTCGAAGGACATCATCGCCGCGTCCAGGGCGATGCGGGTGAACGCCATGCCGTGCTGGCGGCGCACCCCCTGCAGCACGGCGGGGTAGGCTCCTTCCTCGTCGAGAAAGGCATCCTGAACGGGCCCGGGGTTGGTGACCGTGAGGTCACAACCCACCAGGGCCATCGTCGCCATCGCGGCGACGATGCCGGCCCGCCGGCCGGTTCGTCTTTGTCGCATGCTCATGTCGTCGAATCCTCGCGTCTTGTGATCGATGCCCCTTCGAAGGCGCATCAGAAGTTGATCCTGAGGGACACCCGGAACGACGCCGGCGGCGGCGGGTGCTCCCAGATGGACCGTGCGAGGCCCGACGACATCCCCTCGTTGCCCGCCATCTCGGGATCCATGGCGAGGAAATCCTCGTTCTTCCACGTCCAGAAGTTCTGGGCGGAAACGGTGACCGTGCTGCTGCTGGCGCCCGGAATCGGGAAGGGCACCGGAGCCTGGATGGTGATGTCGCGGAGGCGGAAGAAGTCGTTGGGATAGACGATCTCCGCGCTGTACTCCCCGGTGCACAGGTACCGGTCCCACGCCGTGGTCTGATCCCGCTGACCGTTCTGGATCATGGGATAGGCGACGTCGCAAAGCGGAGTCACCTGACCGCGCTGAGCCGAGCTCGAGCTCTGCCGATCCCAGATGTAGTGCCCGCCCTGGTACTCTCCACGGGCGCTGAACACGACCCCGTTGCTGAACGTGAAGGTGGTGCTGGGCGTGATGGTGAGCGTGGGCTGGTTGGCCCCGTAAATGTAGTCACGCTCGATATCCGGCTCGGCCAGCTCGTCCGGATTCAACACCCGGTCGAATCGCACCGCCGGCACCGGGTAGCCTTCCTGGACCCATCCGCCACCGGACACCTCGAAGCCGGAGTTGCCACCCAGGTCCACGGCCTCACTCTTGTTGGTGTATACCGTGGTGCCCAGATCCCAGCTGAAGGTCTGGTTCTGCATCATGGTGGCGTTCAGGTCCAGCTCGACGCCCTTGTTGGAGAGGGTCCCTACGTTGCGCAGCTGAGAGCCACCGAAGCCCAGCGAGGGCACCAGCGGAACCGGAATCAGCGCGTCGCGGGTCTCCTGGTCGTAGTAGGTGAACGTCGCCCTCAGACGCTCGTCGAAGAACGAGCCGTCGAAGCCGGCCTCGATCTCCACCGTACGCTCGGGACCGAGGTCCGGGTTACCCACGTTCAGCGGGTTGAAGGACGTGACCCCGCCCCACGGGATGGGATCCCAGGTACGCACGGCGTCGAACGCGCCGGGGGCACGACCGGCGTGGCCCCACGCAGCCCTGAGCTTCAGCTCGCCCCATCCTTCGGGCCAGAAGCTCTCGTCGGACGTCACCCACGAGAAGGTGGCCCGGGGGTACGGCTGGAGGCCGAAGTCCTCGCCGAACGCGCTGTTCCCGTCCACCCGGATGGCGACGGTGAGGAAGTACCGGTCGTTCAGGTCGAAGAGGCTCTGCGCGAACAGGCCGGCGTTCACCACGCGCTGCCGCTGCTCGCTGGCCACGTACGTGGCGCCGCTGCTGACCACGTGCTCACCCGGTCCGGGGAGCACTCGCCCGCTGGCGCCCAGGTTCACTTCGCGGTTGACCACCGACTGACCACCCCAGGACAGGCTGGTCCGAAGCGCGTTGGAAAGCTGCCAGTCGAACGTTCCCACGTAGTCCGCGGTGAGCTGCTCCGCCGTCCAGGCCTGGTCGGAGACCGAGCCCTGGGAGTCGTTCACGTAGCCGAACGGGCGCACGTTCCGCATGTCGCTCTCGATGCGGTCCATGCCCAGCGTGACGCGGTTCGTGAAGCGGGGCATGGGGGTGTAGGTGGCCGTGAGGCCCGTCACCACCCGGTTCACGTCGGTGTTGATCTCGTACTCGAGCAGCCGGGAGATCACCTCGGCGTCGGCGGTACCCACATAGGTCGCGTGCCGGCCGTCCGCCGGCGACCGCTTGTAGCCGTTGTGGGAGATGCTGTACGGGCTGGAGCCACTGGGAGAGTTCTCGATCTCCTGGCGGGTGATGGCCGTGTTCCACTGCACGTCCAGGCCGTTGAACGGCTGGAAGCCCACGTTCCCGCGCAGCAGGTACTTGTTCTCGTAGTCGTTGGGGAGGATGCCCTCGTTGTCCTCCAGGCTTCCCGAGATGTAGTAGTTCACCGTCCCGGCGCCACCGCGCACGGAAAGGCTGTAGCGCTGCTGCCACCCGTCACGCAGCCACGGATCCAACCGCATGTACGGGGCCGTCTCCGGGCCGAACTCCTGAACCGTGCTCAGCCCCTGGTCGATCTGGGCGGTCCAGGTGGCCGTTCCCGCGGATCCGCGCTTGGTGAAGATCTGGATGACGCCACCCGCGGCCTCGGTGCCGTATAGCGCCGTCGCGGCGGGCCCCTTCACGACCTCGATTCGCTCGATGTCGTTCGGGTTGATGTCGTTCAGCGGGCCCATGACGTCCTTGGGTCCGAACGCGGTGTGCTGGCCCACCGCGTGGTTCAGCGCATAGCCGTCACTGCGGAGGCGGACGCCGTCGATGTAGACCAGCGGCTGGTTCGACATGGCGATGGAGACGTTGCCGCGCAGGCGGATCTGCGAGCCGGAGCCCGCCATGCCCGAGCTTCGGAGCGACGTCATGCCGGGGGCCCGCGCGGCGAGCGCCTGGTCCACGGACGCGATGGGCTCGGGGCTGTCCGCCAGATTGACCGACGCTACCGCGGTACCCACCTCTCTGCGGCGGGCGGCGCCCGCGGTTCCCGTCACCACCAGCTCGTCCAGGCCGAGCGCTTCGGCCTCGAGCTGGAAGTTCACGGTGGCCGCCTGTCCGGCCGCCACCGTCACCTGCTGGGTGGAGGACCGCATGCCGATCCGCTCGGCGACGACGGTGTGCGTTCCGGCAGGAACGTTCAGGATGAGGAAGCGGCCGTCCGCACGGCTGAGGGCACCCAGTGCCACCCCCTGCACGTAGACCTGGACCTCCCCGAGCGGCCGCATGGTCGCGACGTCGGTGACCTGCCCGACGATCTGACCCTGGGCCTGGGCCTGGACCCCCTGGGGAGCAAGGAGCGCGAGCGCGGCGAAGAGGCCGAGGAGCGGAAGTCCTCGCTCGATTCGCCTGCGTGGTTGTCGCGCGGACCGGGCCGCGCCTTCGGACGATGACTTGGACAAGATGAGCCTCCGGACTTGGAAGGAGACAACCCGCCCCGAGCGTTTCGGGGTGGGCGGCGAATGCACGAGAACCCGAGCGGGTCCGTGAACGCCACGGATCCGCGCAATCCACCCTCCTCGCGCCTTCATCGAAGGGCCGGTGCGTGGAGGGCTCTGGCTTCTCATGCCACTTCTATCTCGAATCGGCGCATCGCCGATCGATCTTCCAGTCGGGGCCCCCGCCGCTTCCATGCGGCGCGTCGCGGGGTCCGTCGGCACAATACGGGGGGGCGGCGCGAGAAGTCAAGCAACCGCCCGCGACCACCCGAGACGCCTGCTCGACCACAGCGAAAGCGCCACGTGGAGCCATCTTCCCGTCCCGAAACCGAGGGGGTCGCGCTCGGGTTCGCGGTGCCCCATACTGGGCGAGGAAGCGGCTCCTCGAACGCTCATGCCGTGGCCGACAACAGGGGGCTCCAAGGTGATACGAAGCGCGTTGTGCACAGTAGTCCTGGCAGTCGCGGCGTCCGGCTGTTACGCGTATGTCCCGATCCCCGTGAATACGGTCGAGCCGGCCATGACCGTCCGCGTGGAGACGCGAACCGGGGAGCGCGTGGAACGAGTCGAGGGCCAGGTCTTCGAGGTGGCGAACGGGACCTTGTCCGTGCTCCCGGAAGTGAGGCCCGGAGCGGATGACGCCCCCCGCGTGTATCGCTTCGCGGAGGTGTCGGAGGTGACGCGCCGATCCCTACACACCGGCAAGACCCTGGCGGTCCTGGGTGTCGGCGTGGCCGCCGGGGTGGGCGCGCTCCTCATGGCGGAGGGTGAGCCTCCGGGGGGCACCGGCGGGGGCGGCGGACCGGAGTTCGATCTGATCCCCATCCTCAGGGCCATCCTGTCGCGCTGACGCTCCGCTCGCGGAGCCGATTCCCGCAGGTACGAAGAAGGGGGCGACCGGAAGTGTCCGGTCGCCCCCTTC
This sequence comes from uncultured Gemmatimonadaceae bacterium, assembly GCA_964350235.1. Lineage (GTDB taxonomy): Bacteria > Gemmatimonadota > Gemmatimonadetes > Longimicrobiales > Gaopeijiaceae > JAWLHJ01. Next base: position 13,684 of record CAYGKI010000015.1, read on the forward strand.
AGGCTTTCCAGGGACGGCTCAGCAGGACACGCAGTTGTGGTTGTTGTCGGAGCCGAGCTCCTCGAGGAGCCGCACGATCTCGGGGAACACAGTGACCCGCTGCACCGGGCCGTTGGCCATGTCCACGGTGGTCTGTCCCTTCCTGGTCAACGCCCTCACGTCGGCCCCCTGCTCCACCAGGTAGAGGATGAGCTCACGGTCTCCGCGTGCCGCAGCGTTGTGGAGTGGCGTGAATCCGTTGTAGTCCCGCTGGTTCACGTCCATCCCCAACTCCTCCACCAGGTACTTCACCGACGGGAGCCATCCGTTGGGCGCGTGGATGTGGGCGTTGCCCGCAAGGCCGAGGCCGTAACCGGCGCCGGACGCGGCGTGGATGGCATGGACCCCGGGTCCTCCCACGGGCACCGGAGGCAACCCCGACGGATCCACGGGCTCTTCCTCGTCCGGATTGTTCCCCGTGCTCTCGCGGCCCGGAGGACGGTAGGTGGGGATGGTGGGGTCCGCGCCGTGCTCCATGAGGAGCTTCATGGCGGCCACGTCCGTCCCGTAGGCGGCCCGCCAGAAGGGCGTGGCTCCCCAGGTGTCGACGCCGAGCACGTTGTGGTTGAACGAGTTGTACCAGAGGTGGCGCTGCAGCCTCGGATTGGGGTCGGCGCCCGCGTCCAACAGCGCCTCCATGAGCTCGAGATACCCCGTCTCCTGCTGCTGGTGGGCCACCGGCTGCGGGAAGAACGACTGCGGCGCCCACTGGAGGTGAACCGCCAGGTACAGGGGCGTGGCTCCGGGCTCGCTGGCCAGGTTGGGATCCGCTCCTCTTTCCAGCAGCCGCATGGCCAGGTCGAAATGGCCGTTGAGGGTCGCCATGAGGAGCGGGGACGTGTGGTCTCCACCGGAAACCCGATTCACGTCGGCTCCGACCTCCAGAAGCGCTTCCACGGCTTCGGCGTGACCCTCGCGTGCCGCGTAAAGGAGCGCGGTGTTCCCCCCCTGTTTCCCCACCAGCTGGTCGTAGGATAGGGGCTGACGGTCCTCGTTCCTTTCCGGGATGGAGGGCGCCTCCGGCTCATCCCCGCCCTCGGCGCCTTCCTCTTCGTCGGCTTCGGTACCGTCCACCGGCCGGTCGATGATGGCCTCCGAGTCGTGGAGCATGGCGAGCCGGCGATTCCTCATGTCCGCCAACTCCTGGTCCCGCGCAGCCACCGCGGCGTAGTCCACGACGTGCGTCTGCGCCGAGACGTCCGCACCGTGCTCAACCAGCGTCCGGATCACATCGGGACGATTGTACGCGGCGGCGAACATGAGCGGCGTCTGCCCCTTGCTGGCGTCCACGGCGTCCACCTCGGCCCCGTGGGCCAGCAGGGCCCGGACGGCACCGTCGCGTCCCGTCCCGGCCGCGAAGTGGAGCGCGGTCTCCCCCGTGCTCGTGCGCGCCCCCACGTCGGCGCCCGCCTCGAGGAGCGCGGAGACGACGCCGGCGCTCCCCGCCCGACTGGCTGCCAGAAGCGGCGTGAAGCCTCCGAGACGGGTGGTGGCCTCCAGGAACGCGCCGCCGTAAACCAGCACGTTGGCCATCTCGACGTCACCGAGCTCGGCCGCCCAGTGGAGCGCGGTCATACCGTCGCCCTGGGCCGCGTTCACATCCATGCCGTCGCGCAGGAGGCTCCGCACCCGGTCCACGTCTCCTCGCATGGCGGCGTCGGCGACAGGGGCCTCGGGCGGCGTCGACGCGCTCACCGCCAGCGCCAGCCCAAGAACGCCGAGCAGGCCTCGGGTGAAGGGTCTCATCAGCGTGCCTCCGTGGCGGCCGTCGGCACCGACATGAGGAACTCACCTGTGCTGTCGCCGAAGCTCTCCATGTCGTCCAGCCCCAGCTTGTGGAGCAGGGTGAGCATGACGTTGGCCAGAGGCGTCCCGTCCGGTGCGCGCAGGTGCACGCCGCCGTCCAGCTGGCCATTGGCGCCACCGAGGACGATGAACGGCACGCGCCGGTGGTTGTGGAGGTTCCCGTCGCCCATGGGCGATCCGTAGACGACCATGGTCTTGTCCAGGAGCGTCCGGTCGCCCTCCATGCTGGCTTCGAGCTTGTCCAGCAGGTATGGAAGCAGGCTCACGTGGTACTTGTTGATCTTGTAGAAGTCGAGGACGCCCTCTTCACCGGTGACGTGCGACTGGGGATGGAACCCGTTGTCACATCCGCTTTCCGGGAACACCCGGCCGGACACGTCACGGCTCATCTTCAACGTGAAGACCCGCGTGATGTCCGACTGGAACGCCAGCGCCTGGAGATCCATGTGGAGATGGACGTGCTCGGTGTACGAGTCCGGGACGCCCGCCGGCGCCTCGGGCAGCTCGCGCATCTCGCCGCTGGTGTTGCGCGCCTCGATGCCCTGAATCCGGCGCTCGATCTCCCTGACGTTCTCCAGGTAACGCTCCATGCGGGCATTGTCCTCCGCGGGGAGGCGCGTCCGCATCCGGGCGACCTCGTCGGTCACCCAATCGAGGATGCTGGAGTGCGCGTTGCGCCGGCGCGCCCGCTCCTCGGCGGTCCCGCCGGCCCCGAAGAGCTGATCGAAGGCCACCCGGGGATCCCGGATCATGGGCAGCGGCTCGGTGGGCGACGCCCAGCTCACCGTGTCGGTGTAGACACAGGAGTAGTTGTAGCCGCAACCACCCGCCTGATCGACGTTCTCGATGCAGAGCTGCATGGAGGGGATGGGCGTGTCCTGCCCGAATCGCTGCGCGTACAGCTGATCCATGGACGTGCCCACGAACACCGCCGAGCCCTCGGTCTGCCGCGGATGCGCGTGCGTGAGGAAGACGGCGCTGGACCGGAAGTGGTCGGCACCGATCTCACGGGGCGCGAAGGCCTCGGCCATGCGCACGTCCGTGTTGCTGACGATGGTCAGCTTGTCCTGATACCGCTCCAGCGGCAGAAGCGAGCTGGGCGTGAGGTCGAAGCCCCGGCCCACCTTGGCCGGCGCCCACAGGTTCTGCGTCGCGCCCCACGCGTTGCTCCCGGCCGCGCCGTGGGAGTTCTCGATGGCGATGAGTCGGGTCCTGTCCAGGGCACTCATGACCTCGGCGCCCTTCCGGCCCGCGGGGACCATGCTGTCGAGGAACGGCAGCGCGATGGCCGCTCCAGCGCCCTTCAGAAAGGTGCGTCGCTCGATGTGCGATCCGGTGATGAATTGCATGTCGTTATCTCCCAGTGGTCTCGGTGTCGGCCCTATTGTCGTGCCTGATCGGTGCTCGTGGACGCCCTTCTCATCCGGAAGGCGTCGCTCTCCACGACACCCAGGATGAAGGACGTCATCCGTCCTCCGTCGTCCTCGGCGTCCTCGACGATCTGCCGCACCTGGGGCATGTCGTAGTATTCCACCCGCCGGCCCAGGGCATACGCCATGAGGTTGAGCGTGAAGTTCCTGAGGACGGGGATCCGCTTGGCCACCAGGGCCTCGGTCAGGTCGCCCGCGCTGGCGAGAGGCGTCCCGTCGTAGAGCTCGCCCCGCACGTCCACGGGCATGTCGTTCTCCTTGATCCGCCAGGCGCCGGTGACGTCGAAGTGATCCAGCGCCAACCCGATGGGGTCGATGAGGCTGTGACAGGAGTTGCAGGTGGGGTTGGCCCGGTGCATCTCCATCCTCTCACGGGTCGTGAGCCTGCGCGTCTCGGTGGCCTCGGCCGCGGACTCGTCCAGCGAGGGCACGTTCGGCGGGGGAGGCGGCGGCGGAGCCCCGAGAAGGACCTCGGAAACCCATTTGCCGCGGTTCACCGGTGACGTCCGATTGGCGAGGGAAGTCAGGGCCAGGACGCTGCCGTGGCCGAGGATGCCCCTGCGGCGATCGCTCGGGTACGCCACGCGTCGGAACTGGTCGCCGACCACGCCGGGAATCTCGTAATGGTCCGCGAGGCGCTCGTTGACGAAGGTGTAGTCCGCGGTGAGCAGCTCCAGGACAGGTCGGTTCTCACGAACCAGGTAACCGAAGAACAACTCCGTCTCGCGCTCCATGGCGCTGGCGAGCCGTAGATCGTAGTCCGGGAACATCTGCACGTCCGGGTCCAGCTTGTAGAGATCCTGGAGCCTGAGCCATTGTGCCGCGAAGCGGGTCGCCAGAGCCTCGGATCTGGGGTCGGCGAGCATTCTGACCGTCTGCTCACGCAGCACGTCGTCGGAGAGATCGCCGTCACGGGCCAGCCGGAGCAGCTCCTCGTCCGGAGGGGAGCCCCAGAGGAAGAACGAGAGCCTGGCCGCCAGGTCCGCGTCGGTCAGCCGGTAGACCTCGCCGTCCTCCACGCCATCGGGCATCTCCTCGAGGCGGAACACGAAGTGGGGGCTCGCCAGGATGGCCTCCAGGCCCCGGCGGACGCCCGCCTCGAATCCGCCCTCGTCGGCACCCTCGTCGTAGAACCGCATGAGCCCCTCGACATCCGCCTCCTCCAGGGGCCGACGGTAGGCTCCTTCGGCCAGCGCGGAGATGATGCGCTCCGCGCACGGACGGGCTTCCTCCTGCGCCGCGGGACGGCAGGTGAAGATCCCCCGGCGTACCGGATTGTCGGACACGCCCGTCACCACCTGGGGACCACGGATGGTCAGGTCCCTCATGTGCGGCGGCATGGTGAGCCCGTAGCCGATGCCGATCTGCAGGTCGGGGATGCTGAAGCCGTACGACCGGAACAGGTCGTCCACCGGCCCCCGCTCCGTGGGAATGAACACCGCCGAGACGCGGTGGGGCCCGGCCCGGACCGGGATGGGGCCGGTCTCGAGGGTCAGGCCCATCCCCCCCGGGTCCGACTCCCCGGTGAAGCGATCCAGCGGGAGAAGCGCCACCCGCTCTCCATCGATGGAGACCTCCACCTGCTCACCCGGCTCGTTCCTGCCGAAGAGGTATCCCTCCGGCGAGTGGTGGAACATCATGCGGAAGTCGTAGGTGCCGTCCGCCGGGAAGTTGTGCACCACGGAGACACCGCCCCTGGATCCGTAGGGCGCCCCCTCCACCCGGGTGGTCTGGGAGGCGAGCCTGGGAATCCTGTACACGGCCTCCTTGGCCACCGCGTCGGGGTCTCCGACGGCGAGACGCGCCACCTCGCTGGCGGCGTTCAGGTAGGCGCTCATCAGCGTGGGCGACAGCATCTGCACGTCGGCGATGTTGTCGAAGTTCGCGCTCTTGGTGTCCTCCGGGAGATAGTCCCCGGCGTCGATCTCCATGCCCAGGAGATCGAGGATCGACCGCTCGTACTCCGCACGGTTCAGACGTTGGAAGACGCGGCTGCCCGGCGTGGGATTACGCTCGGCCGCCTCGTCCACCGTGGCTTCCAGGGTCTCCACCAGCGCCAGGAGCGTGTCGCCCGCAGGACGGTTGGCCCCCGACGGAGGCATCATCCCGGCGCGGAGCTTCAGGATCACCTTCTCGCTCACGTTCGGCGTCTCGTGGGCCG
>CAYGKI010000016.1:0-4337 GCA_964350235.1 uncultured Gemmatimonadaceae bacterium
GCCGTTCCCGTTGACGAAGCCGACGCGATGCAGGGGGCTCCCGCGCTCCCGGACTCGTCTGCGGCGCCCCCCGTGTCGGACACCGTGGCCACCGACTCGACGGGCCGCGTCTCCACGCCAGGCCAACCGTAACCCGGAAGAGGAGCCCGACCCATGTTGAGAGCTGTCATCACAGGGGGATTCCTGGTCGTCGCCGGCCTGGTCATATGGCTGGCGTTCGTCGTCGGCCCGGATACCTCGGCAGGGAACCTCTTCACGAACCTGGGCACCGAGATCATGGGCATCGTGATCACGGTGGCCTTCGTGGAGTGGCTCTTCGAGCGTCGCCGCCTCCAGACCAGGGGGCGCCAGCTCGCCTGGGACGCGCTCCACGCCGTGGAGCACGCGGTCTGGGTGTGGCAGGGAGGCCCGAGGCAGATGGACTCCGACGAGATCCTGGGCATCCTCAACGCCGTCGGGGGCGAAGATCCCCTGCCCGACTTCACGGAAGGGATGCTCCTGGGCATCGGGACCCGGAGCCGGCGGCTCCTGGACAACGATCCTCAGGCCGTCTCCGCCGTCCCCGGGTTCATGAACGGCCTGGAGCAGCTGGCACGCCTGAGCGCCATTCGTGACGGCAAGTCCCCCATGGCCCCCCGCAAGGTGGCCGACATCCTGGAGGAAGGCACCCGCGAGCTGGCGCGCGCGCTGGGGCGCCCGACCGAGCGGCACCTGGCGAGTCTCATCCGATTCCGGGACCCGTCGGTTCCGAGCCAGGAGCGCCGCCACTCCGGAGGGCGTGGCTCGGCGCCCATGGGCCCACGCGCAGAGTCCTTTACCTGATCCGGAGGGCCCGGGGAGGGGTCACGCTCAGCGCCGGGAGGGGGGAAGGGATCGCTCCAGCCGCTCGCGGTCCCAGGCGCCGAGCTCCGCCGCCGCCTCGTAGGTGCTCTCCAGGAACGAGTACAGGGCCGCGTCGGGGTCGGGCGCCCGCCGCACGGCCTCGTACGGCAGCAGGAACTCACCCAGCCCCTCGTGGAACGATGCCTCGGCGGGCGCCACCGCGCGGCCGCGATACCCCTCGGGCTCGGGATAGGCGTACGCGTAGAAGGCCGCCTCCCCATAGCCGTTGCCGGGCCAGAACCCGGCGCTGGCGAGCTCGTCGGAGTACGCCTCTTCCATGACCCAATCCGCTACGTTCGGGGCTCCACCCGGATGTCTGGGGGCGGGCCGCCCCGAGAACCGGGTCACCGCGAGGTCGAAGGCACCCCAGAAGAAGTGGACGGGGCTCACCTTGCCCGCGAAGCTGGCACGAAAGCTTCGGTAAACACGGTCCACCTGCACCAGCGCCAGCCAGAACCGGCGGATGGCGTCGGCATCGTAGGGCCGGACGGCCCGGTCCTCCTCGAAGGGCACCGCGGGATCGACCTCCACGGGCCGTGCGAGAATCTCGACGTCGATGGCCAGATCGTGCAGGCCGCCGAACATCTCTCGATAGAAGTCCGCCACGGACATGGGGCCCAACCCCATGCCCCACGCGCGACCGCTGGACGTGACGATGCGGAGCGCGTGGCTCTGGAAGTCCATCTCGATCTCGAAGGTCCCGCCACCATAGTGGATGGGGGACGTGGTGAGACCACGCGTGGTCACGTAGAGCGCCGAGCCCCACGAGTGGTTGATCCACGGACCCAGAGCCAATCGGACCTTGCCCACCACCTGGCTCCAGAGGTGGACCGCCGCGCGTGTCTCCTCCCACGCCTCCAGGGGCGGAAGCTCGGGCCATTTGTCGGCGTAGGGGGTCCGAACGATGGAGTCGGACATGGCTCTGGAGCTCCTGATGTGGGGATGAACGTCGCGTGCCAGGGTGATCATGACCCGAGGCTTCCCACCTCGCCAGGGGATCACCTCGTGACCTGACCCGCATCTCGCGCGACGGAGTCGCGAGGCGTGCACCCCGGGTGCGCGACATGCCCTGGACCGCTACCGCGGCATGGTTCAGACTATCCAACGTCACCGTCGAAATAATCGAACAGACCGATCTCCATGACCCACGCACTCCTCCGCGGCATCACCCGGTTCCGCAAGGACTACTTTCCCGAGTTCAGCCAGCGCTACCGTGCCCTGGTGGACGAGGGCCAGAAGCCGGGCACTCTGTTCATCGGGTGCTCGGACAGCCGGGTCGTGCCCACCCTCATCACGGACACCGGCCCCGGGGACCTGTTCGTGGTGCGGAACGTGGGCAACCTGGTTCCGAGACATGAGATCGACGGGGGATATCACGGCGTGTCCGCCGCCATCGACTATGCCGTAGAGGTGCTCCGGGTACGCGATATCGTGGTGTGCGGGCACTCCCACTGCGCCGCCGTTCGAGCGCTCTACCAGCCCTTCGCCCGTACCTCCCCGAACCTGGAGCGCTGGCTGGAGCTGGCCGCGCCGGCCAAGCTGGACGAGCCTGTCTCCGAAGAGATGCTTCGGCGTACGGAGCGGCGCTCTGTGGTGGTGCAGCTGGACCGGCTCATGGACTTCCCCAGCGTTCGAGCGGGCGTGGAGTCCGGAGCCATCGCGTTGCATGGCTGGCACTACACCCTCGAAGACGGACGAATGCACATCCTCGACATGGACGCGGGGGCCTTCGCGCCGCACGACTGACACCGTGCGGCGTCGATCCGGTCACGGGTGTGTCTCGCCGGGTGGACCGCAGGATGCGGACGCGTGATGGCGTGGTAGATTCCAGTCTCCTCTGGGATCGAACCGTACGGAGTGCGAGATGCGCAGACGGGACTTCATCACACGGCTGGTCAAGGCGGGTGGCGGCTTGTCCGTCGCACCTTCCATCTCCGGGCTCGCGGCCTGGAACTTCGCCACGCCGGCGCAGGCCAGGGCGGCAGGTCGGGGAGACGCCTACCGCTCGGACGTCTTCGGCCCGCTGGCGCCCAGCCGGGACTGCCCCGAGCTCCACATCCCCGAAGGCTTCCGATGCGTCCGTATCAGCCAGGCGCTCAGACCGGCGCCGGGCCACCCGGAGCTCACCGTCCCCAACGCGTTCGACGGGATGGCCGCGTTCCCCCTCCCCAACGGCAACGTGAGGCTCATCAGGAACCACGAGATGTCCGAGTCGGCGGGCGCGGGACCGGCCATAGGCCGCCCGGCGTACGACGCCCTGGCCACCGGGGGGACCTCGTCGCTGGAAGTACGCATCTCCGGCTCGGGTCTCGAGAGGCAGGTGGAGGTCCTGGAGGAGTTCGTGTCCCTGGCGGGCACCCGTGTGAATTGCGCGGGGGGGCCGACCCCCTGGGGCTCGTGGCTCAGCTGTGAGGAAGACACCAACGGCCCGTCGCACGGCTTCGAGCGGCCTCACGGATACGTGTTCGAGGTACCTGTGGACGCGCGGGGGCCCGTGGATCCCGTGCCGCTCCGGGACATGGGACGGTTCGTCCACGAGGCGGTGGCCGTGGATCCCGCCACGGGCATCGTCTACGAGACGGAGGATATCCGCTTCCAGGTCGACGACCCGGCTCGTCCGGGCGCCGGCTTCTACCGGTTCATCCCCAACACCCGGGCGCGTCTCGCGGAAGGTGGCCGACTCCAGATCATGGCCATCGAGGGACTCCCTGGCTTCGTCACGGTGTGGGGGATGCGCCCCGGTGAGACCCTTCCGGCCCGCTGGATCGACATCGACGAGCCCGACCCGCCGGCGGCCGAGACGGATCCGTCGGCGGTGTTCCGGGAGGGCCTCTCCAAGGGCGCCGCGGCGTTCGCCCGCCTGGAGGGCGCCTGGGCCGGGGACGGTGGCATCTACATCGTGTCCACCGACGGCGGACGGGCCCGGGCCGGCCAGGTCTTCTTCTATCGCCCCACCGGGGCGGATGGAGGGGAGCTGACGCTGGTGTTCGAGTCGCCCTCCCGCGACGTGTTGGACGCGCCGGACAACATCTGCACGACGCCCAGAGGAGGGCTCATCATCTGCGAGGATGGGCCCGGCGACGAGTTCGTGCGCGGGCTCGACCGTGAGGGCCGCATCGTCGATCTGGTCCGCCAGCCACACCATCCAGGCCAGGACGAGCCCAACGAGTTCTGCGGGGCGTGCATGAGCCCCGACGGCGAGGTGCTCTTCTTCAACGTACAGGGAGACCGGACCACGGACGGCACGGACCCGAGCGCCACCTACGCCATGTGGGGCCCGTGGGCGGAGGGCGGGCTCTAGCCACCCGAGGCGCGGGTGGCGCGGGTGCTCCGCTTTCTCCGCGAACTGCCAGGGAAGCGCCGCATGGGGCGTGGGGCTCGTCGGCCGCGCCCCTCCCGGACGAGAAGGGGTTCCCGTCCGTTCGGCGTCGGGCGCCGAGCGCGATTGCGCCCGG
>CAYGKI010000016.1:4347-11547 GCA_964350235.1 uncultured Gemmatimonadaceae bacterium
ACCGTATCTGGGTGCATGCCCCATCCCCCCGGACCCACCCCATCGACCGGCGCGCCTCGTACGGTCGTCTTCCTCGCCACGTGTGTGGCCGATCGGTTCTTCGCCGACGCGTGCGCCGACGCCGTGGAGGTCCTCGGCCACTTCGGTGTCTCCGTCTCCGTCCCACCCGAGCAGACCTGCTGCGGTCAGCCTGCCTACAACACGGGCCGAAGTGAGGAGGCCGCGCGCATGGCTCGGCACACGGCCGCCGTCGCCGGCGGGACCGGGCCGGTGGTTCTTCCCTCCGGCAGCTGCGCCGGGATGATCCGGAGCTTCTATCCGCGGCTGCTCTCGGCCGAGCCGTCCTCCTTCGACCGGACCCATGGCGGCGGCGCGGGGCGTCGAGCGGGCACCGACCCCGACCCGCCGCTCGACCTGGCGGAGCGGGTCCGGGAGCTATCCGAGTTCCTGGTTCATGACCTGGAGGTACTGGGACCAGGATGGAGCAGCTCCCGCCAAGCGCCCCGACGCTTGGGATCGGGCCTGGAGGGTCTGTCGGTGGTCTACCATCACGGCTGTCATGCCCTGAGGGAGCTGGACGTGCGCGAAGAGCCCCTGGCGCTTCTGCGTGCGTGCGGGGCCGAGGTCCGATGCTGGGACGGCGACATGGAGTGCTGCGGATTCGGTGGCCTCTTCAGCGCCAAGTTCCCCGAGGTGTCGGCGGGCATGGCGGACCGCAAGCTGGACGCGCTCCCGGACGACGTGGACGTGGTGACTTCCGCCGACGGCGGGTGCCTGCTCCAGCTGTCCGGTCGCGCCGGTCACCGGGCCACCGCCGGTGGCCCGACCTTCACCCACCTGGCCACGCTCCTCCGCCGGGGCCTGGCATGACCCGTCGCTCCACCCCCGGCGAGTACCGCGCCGCGTCGGCCCGCATCCTCGGGCAGGAGCCGTCCATGCGCACGGCGGTCACCGGAGCCGCCCGCTCCAAGGACCAACGACGCCAGGCCGCCTGGGCGCAGATCGACGCGGACCGCTGGCGCGACTGGGCGCGTGACCTCAAGACACATGTGCTCACCCATCTCGACGACTACCTGGAGCAGGCCGAGCGATCCCTGGTCGCCAACGGATGCACCGTGCATTGGGCGGCCACCGGCACGGACGCCTGCGACGTGGTGGCCGGTATCGCCAGAGATCGACACGTGCGGCGCGTCGTCAAGGCGAAGAGCATGCTCACGGAGGAGATCGGGCTGAACCGCCGGCTGGAGGAGGACGGGCTGGCGGTGCGGGAGACGGATCTGGGCGAGTTCATCATCCAACTCCTCGACGAACCGCCGAGTCACATCGTCGGGCCCTCCCTGCATCGCAGCCTGGACGACTGCCGGCGCCTGTTCCATGAGCGGTTCGGCACCCCTCCGGATGCCTCCCCGGAGGTCCTGGCGGCTACGGCCAGGCAGGTCATGCGCGACGACTTCCTGCAGGCCGACATGGGCATCTCCGGCGCCAACTTCCTGGCGGCCGACACCGGGACGTTGGCGCTCATCGAGAACGAGGGGAACATCCGCATCTCCACCTCCGTCCCGCGGGTGCACGTGGCGATGGTGGGCATCGAGAAGCTGGTCCCCCGCTTCGAGGACCTGTCCGGGCTCGTCCAGCTCACCGCGCGATCCGCCACCGGTCAACCCATCGGGAATTACGTGTCCTTCATCCAGGGTCCGCGGCGCCCGGGGGAGCGGGACGGTCCGGACGAGGTGCACGTGGTATTCGTGGACAACGGGCGTAGCGCCCTGCTGGCGGACCCGGAGGCATGGGAAGTGCTCCGCTGCGTGCGGTGCGGTGCGTGCCTGAACACGTGCCCTGTCTATCGGCAGACGGGTGGGCATGCGTACGGGTGGGCCTACTCCGGACCCATCGGAGCGATCCTCGCGCCAGGGCTCCTCGGATTGGAGGCATCCATGCCCCTTCCGTTCGCGTCGAGCCTGTGTGGAGCTTGCGCGGAGGTATGTCCGGTTCGTATTCCAATACCTGAGTTGCTCGTCTACTGGCGCGAGCGCGCGGCCGAGGAGGGCCTCACGCCCGCGCTCGAGACGGCGACGATGAAGATGTGGGCGACACTGGCGGAGCATCCGCATGCGTTCGGTCTGGCCGCGGACACCGTTGGCGCGTTGCCCCTCGACAAGGTGGGTCGCCGGCTGCCCGTGGTGCGGGGGTGGATGGGGGAGCGGACGGCGCCGGACCCTGGTCGAACGCGTTTTCTTCGGACCTGGAGCAGGAAGGAGGAAGGTACGTGAGCCCTCGCAATCGGATTCTGGGATACGTGCGCGGTGCGACAGCGTCGAGACCCAGGGTTCCGCACCCCGGACGCTTCGACGGACGCTTCCTGGCCGGCGACGATCGCCCGCCCTCGGAGCGATTCGCCGAGCAGTTCACTGCGTCAGGGGGTGAGGTCGAGCGCTTCGCCGACATGGCCGCGGCCACACGATGGCTCGCCGAGTTCTCCAGGGACTTCGAGAGCGTCACGGTAGGCGTGACCGTCCCCGGCCAGCTCCGGCCCAGGCTCCCGTCCACCTGCCCGGACCTGGCCACGTTGGGGGTCTCGTACGCGGTGGCGGGTGTGGCGGAGACGGGATCGTTGGTCCTCGACGCACGCGACGGCAGACGCACCCAGCTCCTGGCGCCGACGCATGTGGTGTTCGTACGGGAACACGAGATCCATCACACGCTCGTCGGCGCCATGGTGACCCTCAAGGCCGACCTGCCGTCCGCCGTGGGGCTTCACTCCGGGCCGTCCAAGTCGGCGGACATCGGCCAGATCCTCGTGCGGGGCGTGCACGGGCCCGGGCGCATCGTCGCCGCCATCATCGGAGAGCCGAGCCGCGCGTGAGAAGGTCTTCCATAGCTCCGCGTCCGCGCACGAACCCCCTGGCACCGCGGGCGCGATGAGCGTTCAGGACGTGCGGGAGGACCTTCCTCCCCGATACCAGCTACACCGGGTCCTCCGCATTCGCGACGGCATGTCCATCACCGTGGGCATCGTCATCGGCGCCGGAATCCTTCGGACGCCGGGCCTCATCGCCGGATATCTCGGTGACCCGTGGGTGATTCTCGGGCTCTGGTTCTTCGGCGGCGTGGTGGTCGCCATGTCCACGCTGGTTCTGGGCGAGATGGCCGCGGCCTTCCCTGAAGCCGGCGGAAAGTACGTCTACGCTCGCCATGCGTGGGGCGACACCATGGGGTTCGTGGCCGGCTGGTCCGAGCTCCTGGTCACGCGTGGTTTCAGCGGGGCGGCCAAGGCGGTGGCCATCGCCGAGTACATTCGGATCCTTCTGGGTGGCCGCGGCTCGGTGTCCCTCATGGCGCTGGCCATCGTCCTGTCGTTCTTCGCGCTGCATACGCGGGGGCTCAAGGCCAGCACGGTCTTCCAGAACGTCACCACCGTTCTCAAGATCCTCATCATTCTCCTCATCGCCGCCGCCGGGCTCTGGGCGGGTGACCTGGTGGGATTCCAGCCGGCTCCCACCTCCGCGCCGGGCCCCACCGCCGGCCTGCTGGGATTCGCGCTGGCGTACCAGTCCATCTCCTTCGCGTACTACGGCTGGGAAGACGCCGCGAAGATGGCCGAGGAAGTGCGCGATCCGGGCCGGGCCCTACCCCGGATCCTGGTGGGTGGGTCGCTGGCCGTCATGGTGCTGTACCTCCTCATGAACGTCTCCTTCCTGGCGTCGCTGACTCCGGCGGAGATGGCCGGCTCCGAGCTGGTGGCGGCCGACGCCATCGCCGCCGTGTTCGGCTCGTCGGCGGGGACCGTGGTGGTGGTGGCCAGCGTCGTGATCCTCATCTCCAGCGCCAACGTCAACTTCCTGGGCCTCCCGAGGGTGGCGTACGGGCTCGCCCAGAACGGCCTGGCGCCGCGGCGATTCGGCGTGCTCGACAGCAAGAGCACGCCCCGGAACGGGCTGACCTTCATCTCTTTGTGGATCGGCGCCCTGGCCCTCACCGGAGCGTTCGAGCTGCTCATCCGCTTCATGATGACGGTGGCCATCGCCGTCGACACCATGGTGCTCATCGGGTACTTCAAGCTCCGTCGGGACAGGCCGGACTTGGACCGCCCATTCCGGATGCCCGGGCATCCCTGGCTGGCCATCGCCACGGTTCTTCTCTACATCGCCATCCTGGTCATCCTGGTGGGTACCCAGCCCATGCTCTCCGTGGGCGCCGGGGCCATGCTCCTGGCTCTCGTCGTCGCCGGGCACCTCACGGCGAGGCGGGTCCCGGGTCGAACCGCTTGAGTGGCGCGGCGCTCCTCGTGCTCCATGGTGAGCACGCGGATCGGACGGACATCCGTGAAGCGGTGGAGCGGCTGCGCGCCCAGGGTGCCGACCTGGAGGTCCGGGTCACGTGGGAGGCCGGACACGCGGCCCTGTTCGCGCGGGAAGGAGCGGGCGCCGGCCGGAGGGTCGTGGCCGGTGGAGGGGACGGGACCATCCACGAAGTCGCCCAGGTGATCCGCGGTGGGGACGCCACGTCCTTGGGCATCCTTCCGCTGGGCACGGCCAACGACTTCGCGACCGCTCTGGGTCTGCCCACGACCGACGTGGACGCCGCGCTCCGCCTGGCCGTGACCGGGGACAACGTGCGATCCGTCGACACGATACGCGTCGACGATCGGGTCGTGGTCAACCTGGCCACCGCGGGGCCGGCCACCCGCGTGACCGTGGAGACTCCCGATGGATTGAAGCGAGCATTGGGAGGGCTCTCCTACGCGGTATCAGGGATCGCCAGGCTGCCCGCGCTCAAGGGCCAGGAAGGCGCGGTGCGTGCTCCAGAGCTGGACTGGAGCGGGCGTTTCCTGGCCATCGCGGTGGGCAATGGCGCCCAGGCCGGGGGAGGAGTCGTCCTCTGCCCCGACGCGCACATCGATGATGGGCTGCTGGACATCCGCGTCGTTCCGGAAGGAGACGGGGCGGGGGGTCTGCTCCTGGACAGCCTCCTCCGGGGACGGGACGCGGCGCTCGACGAAGCGTCGTTCGGCCACCGGGCGTCATGGGTGGAGATCGAGACCACCGATCTGCTGCACGTGAACCTGGACGGAGAACCGGTGGAGGGGAGGCGCTTCAGATTCGAGATCGATGCCTCGTCGCTGCGTCTGGTCCTGCCCACCGAATCTCCTCTGATGACGCCGGGCTGACACCACCGGGAACGCCCGGAGCTTCAGTCGCCGCCCAGGACCACCGTTCCCCCGGCGCCCGGCAGGTGAAGCGCTTCGGGTGGAAGGCCCGCCGCAGTCCAAGCCGCCCGCGCGCGGCCAGGTGGCTCCAGCGGATCCTCGTCGGTCAGACGGAAGGTTCCCCAGTGCATGCCCAGGAACGCCCCGGCGTTCCCCAGGTCCCGGTAGGCGCGGACCGCCTCCTCCGGATTCATGTGTGAATCGGCCATGAACCAGCGAGGCTCGTACGCCCCGATGGGAAGGATCGACGCCGCGAAGGGCCCGAGACGGCGCCCGATCTCCAGGAAGGCCGGGCAATAGCCCGAATCGCCACCGAAGTACACCCCGGACCCTGACCCCTCCGGGAGCACGGCCCACGAACACCACAGCTCCCGGTTCACATGGAGTCCGCGGCGCGTCCAGTGTCGCACGGGGAGGCATACGAAGCGCATACCGCCGAACCGGGACTCCACCGGGATCTCCCCCCACCAGTCCAGCTCGGTCACCGCGGAGACCCCGTTGCGGCGGAGCCAGGCCCCGTGCCCGAGCGGGCAGATCCAGGGCAGATCCGGCCCGAAGCGAGCCACCAGCCGCTTCGTGGTCGCCGCATCGAGGTGGTCGTAGTGACCATGGGAGAGGAGCACCGCGTCAAGCGGGGGAAGCGCCTCCAACGGCAGTCCGGGCTCCGCGAAGCGCGGTCCGCCGAAGAGGGAGAACGGCCCGGCCCTGGACGACCAGATGGGATCCGTGAGGAGGTTGAGTCCTCCGACCTGCATCAACACCGTGGCATGCCCCACGAGGGTCAACCGGATCTCGTCGACCGGGGCTCTGGGGAATGCCACGGCCGGGGTCTCCCGGGGCACGTCTCCGGGGGCCGGGTTGTCCGGGAGGTCGGACCGGAACCGCTCCCACATCCACGCCAGCAAACCGCCGCGGCGATGCTCGAGCTCGGGATGGGGCGCCCAGGGATTCCGGAAACCTCCTCCCGGGGCATGATGTGGCCTCCCGTCGCCCCGCTTTGGAAGCGGCGGCGCCTCGGCCGCCATGCGAGGGCGGCCGAGGCTCATGCGGGGGTCGTCGATCGGGGGGTCGGTCGTGTCGGCCATGGCTGGCCCACAAGATCGCATGGCCGGAACGTCGGGGCGACCCGCGCTGGACCTCAGCCGGATCGCATGGACTGGATGGGATCGACCCGCGACGCCCGGCGCGCCGGAACGTAGCTCGCCAGGAAGCCCACGAGGGCCAGCGTGAGGGAAGTGCCCGCGAGCGTCCACGGATCCAGCCTCCCCACACCGTAGAGCAGGCTGGAAAGCGCCCGGGTGGCGAAGTACGCGAAGACCAGCCCCACCCCGATTCCCAGGGCCACGACGCGGGCCCCCTGCTGGACGACCATGCGCCGGACGGCACCCGCGTGGGCGCCCAGAGCCATGCGGACACCGATCTCGCGGCGCCGCTCGTTCACCACGTAGGAGAGGACTCCGTAGAGTCCGATGGCGCCCAGGGCCAGGGCCAAGGCGGCGGCTATGGCCAGCGTCAACATGGTGAACGACAAGGCCACCATGGAGCGCGAGACCAGATCCTCGATGGTGTAGACCCGATACATGGGCGCGTTGGGCGCCACCTCCCGGATGAGCTGGCGGATCTCGGGAACCAGGGCCGAACCCCGCTCTGAGCGCACAACGTATCCCGGCGAGGAGAGCGCCCAGGAGTCCGGCGAGGGTCCCACCGGGGGGAAGTAGACGATGGGCTCGGCGTCCCCGCGGAGGTCGAACTGACGTATGTCCTCCACCACGCCGATGACCGTATGCCAGTCCTCCAGGATGGTGGTGCGCAGGCGCTGCCCCACCACCTCTTCGTTGGGCCACAACAGGTCGGCCACCGCACGGCTCACGACCACGTTCCCCGGCACGAGGATGTCCTCCCTGCCGAAGGCTCGCCCTTCCAGAACCTCGATGCCCATGGTCCGGAAGTAGTCACCACCGGCGAAGGTAGCGCTGCCTCGGGCGCCCGACTCG
>CAYGKI010000016.1:11557-18985 GCA_964350235.1 uncultured Gemmatimonadaceae bacterium
CGGAGGTGGACGAGGCCTGGGTCACCAGCCCCACCCCTCTCGGGCCTTCGTCCAAAGGCATGTTCTCCACGAACCCCACGTCCTGGACACCGGGGAGCCCACGGAGGCGAGCCATGAAGTCCTCGTGGAACCCGGCCCATGTCGGACCGTCGGTCAGGTGCTCCTGGTCGGGCGCGAACTGGAAGGTCAGGATGTCGCTGGGGGCGTAGCCGGGATCCGCGGACCGGAGCTGTTGGAAGCTTCTCAGTAGCAGGCCGGATCCGACGAGGAGTACCAGGGCCAGCGCCGTCTGACCCACCACGAGTGCATCGCGCCCCCAGTGGGTCCGACGCGTGGATCCCCGGGTGCCGTCGCGGAGTCGCCCCAGGTCCGGTCTGGAGGCGCGCATGGCCGGGGCCCAACCGCAAGCCAGAGCGGCGCCCACGGACGCGGCCAGGACGAACAGGACCGTGCCGGGCGAAAGCGTCACCTCGTCCAGCCGCGGCAGCCCCTCCGGCGCAGAGGTCCGGAACGCAGGTAGGAATACCCACGCCAGGCCCACCGCGCCCACGCCCGCCATGGCCGCCACCACCAGCGCCTCGGACAGCTGCGCACGGACCAGGTCGCCCCTCCCGGCCCCCATGGCGCGCCTCACGGCCAGGTCCCGACCACGGCTCTCGGCGCGGACCGTGAAGAGGCCGGCCACGTTGGCCGCCGCGATCATCAGCACCACGAGCACCGCCCCCATGAGGATCCAGAGCGGACCCCGCACGTCGCCCACCAGCTCGTCCCGCAGAGACCGGACGACGGGGACGTGTTGCGCCATGAGCTCCGCGTATGCGGCGGAGCCGCCATAGAGCTCGGGCAGACGGTCGGCCAACGCGTCCAGCTCGCGGGACAGGGAGGCTCGATCAGCGTCCGGCGTCATCCGCCCCACCAGATTCATTCCGAATCGGCCGGGGTCGGTCACCTCCGATGTGTACTCCACGGGGAGCCAGGCGTCGACCTGAGGCGACGGGAAGCGGAACTCCGGACCGAGGACGCCGATGATCTCCTTGGGCCCGTCCACGAAGTAATGGCTCTGTCCCAGGACGGCCGGGTCGCCACCGAACCAGGTTGTCCACAGGCGGTGGCTGATGAGCGCGACGCGCTGGCCCTCGCCCTCTTCCGGCAGGCGTCCGATCATGGGCGTCACGCCCAGGGTGGTGAAGAGGGACAGGGACGGACTCGACTGGGCGAGGCGCTCCACCCGATCTCCCGCGCGGGCCGTGGCGGTGAACCAATTGTACGTGGCCAGGTCCTCGAGCTGGGAGGACTCGGCCCCATAGTGATGGAAGAACTCCCGGGAGACGCCGAACTCTTCGGGGAAGTCGGATCCGGGGGCCGAGGCCCCGATGTAGACCAGGCGATCCGCGTCGGCGTACGGAAGGGGCCGGAGGAGAACCGTGTCCACCACCCCGAAGATTCCCGCGTTGGCGCCCAGCGCCAGCGCGAGGGTCACCACGGCGGCCACCGTGAAGCCCGGCGACCTCGTCAACGAGCGCCCGGCGTGTCTGAGATCCCGCATCCAGCCTCCCATCATCGTCCCCACCTCCCCTTCGAGTTCAGATCCACGCCCGTCGTCCGTCCGCCAGGAGGGGCGGACACGTTCCGCCACCGCGCTTCGGACCAGGTCGAACGCCGTGGCCAGGACGGAGAGCCCGCCCAGCCACCCACTCTGGTCGAAGGCGCCAGCACAGTCCGCCACCGCCTGGTCCACCACCTCCCGTCCGAACCGCTTGCGGAACGGGCGGGGGAACAGCCGGACCAGGAGGGCGAACAGCGCTCTCATCGCGACTCGCCGAGCCGCTGGAGCGCCAGCGCCGCCGCTCCCTCGAGCCGGCGCGCCTCCCGCGTGAGCGCCTCCCTTCCCTCCGAAGTGAGCGCGTAGTAGCGACGCTCCCGCCCCGGATGGGCCTCGTCGCTGTCCACGGCATCGGTCTCCTGGACCAGATCAGCGGCGACCAGACGTGCAATGACCCGGTAGAGACTCCCGGCCCTGGGCGCCAGAGCGCCCCTGGACTCGGTCTCCACGGCGTCCCTGATGGCGTAGCCGTGGAGAGGTCCATCGGCGACGGCCAGCAACACGTGGTACTCGAGGTTGCTAAGGCCAGACGCGGGTGATGCGGCCATGGATCCGGGCTCTTCCTCTAAATGTGCGACGTGCATATACACCGCAAGAGTATATAGACCGAGCTCCAGGAGCAACCGCGGGTGTGCACCCGGCGGCCCGCTGCGCCGCGCCGCTACGAGTCCGAGAGGTACAGCCCGAAGAGGATCACGTATCCCAAACCCAGGGCCGCCGTGCCGATGAGGCCGGGCGCGCTTCCCGCGGCCGCGCCGATGGAGAGCGCCTGCTGGAAGCCCCCGGGATCGAAGTGCCCCGACTCCGGGAAGTTGTCAGGCGCCAGAGAGGCACCGTCCCATCGCACGAAGAAGGCGCCCTGGTCCCGGATGTTCACCCGTGCGTCGAAGGTGACGCCCCTTGCGCTGGGATAGCGTGCGTCCGAGTCCAGCAGGCCTCCGGACAGCTCCAGGCTCCAGTCCGGGGACATCCAACGGCGGGCCCTCAGTCTGGCGCCGCTGAAGATCCCGCTTCCTCCACTGGGACCTACGCTGAGCGTTCCACCGAGGGCGAACGTGGGCGAGAGGTTCACCATGTGTCCCAGGTTCCACTCCAGGGTGCTCTCGAACGCCTCGAGCCGGACCTGAGGCCCGCCGGAGTAGGTCACGGACCGGCCGCTCTGCGTCAGGGGCGTATAGCCCTGCATCTCCACCAACCAGAAGCTCTTGCAGGCCGGAAGCGGGCGCCCCCGGAGGCACCCCACCCGCGGCGCGTGGTCACCTGCGGCTGCGCTCTGGGCCGCCAGGGCGCCCTGATGACCGGGCGTCGCCACGCCAGGCGCTACGAGGGAGGCGCACCCGGCGAGCAAGAGGCACACTCGCGCTCGAATCCTTCCCGCGCGCCGCCTCCCCGCCTCCCCCGGCCGCCGCACATCCACGCTCACGCTCTTCGTCGTCTTCATCGTCATCATCATCGTCCTCGTCGAGATCACGGGTCTTTTCGCTTCAGGTCGAACAGCGGGTCCAACAGCCGGAACGTCTCATAGAGCTCCTCACCCTCCAGGGGAGGATCCAGATGCTGCGCGCCCACGAACACGAGCTGGAACACACGAGCCAGCCGTCGGGCCGCATCCCCCGAGCCCATGCGCTCCTCGCAGAGCTCCTCGAGGAAGGCGAGGCGCCTGCGGTCCACCCGATCCTGGACCCGCGCCGCCTCGGGCTCCCTGGCCGCCCAGCCCCTGATGGCCCTTTCGAGCCGAGAGTTCCGAAGCTCGGATGCCTGGCGATTGACCGCGCGAAGACGAGCCTCCACAGGCGCGTCCTCATGCCCGGTCTCGATGAGCCGGTCCGTGGCCTGGCGCTCCCAGGTCTCCAGAAGCGCTCGCACGAACCCGGGCCGCCCGTCGAAGTGGTGGTAGAAGGATCCCTTCGAGCGTTCCAGCCGCTCGCACAGCCCATCCACGGTCAGCCCTGCGTCCCCCTCCGACGTGAGGACGCGGAACCCTTCCTCGATCCAGTCGTCTCTGGTGACTTTGCTCACTCGGCGGATCCTCCTGTCTGTGTTGATCGTGACGAAGGAACATACTATACCGTATAGTAGCCCACAAGGGGCGGGCTACGTTGCGCTCCCGCTTCCCCGTCCGCATGGTCCTGGTCTCCCATGAGGATCCCACTCACCCGAGGGCTGGAGTGCCCGAGCTTCCCGAGATCACGGCGTACCTGGACGCACTGGACCGCTTCATCGTGGGGCGGCCCCTGGAGGGGATTCGGATGCGCTCTCCTTCCCTGCTGCGCACCTGGGATCCGCCACTGTCCGAGGCGGAGGGAAGGCGTGTGACGGGCACTGGCCGTCTGGGCAAGCGCATCGTCTGGCATCTGGAGGGGGAGCTGAAGCTGGTGTTCCACCTCATGATCACGGGCCGCTTCAAGTGGGCACGCCGCGGCGCAGCGGTATCGCGCAAGCGTGCCCACGGGGCGTTCGACTTCCAGCACGGGACCCTCCTTCTCACGGAGCAGGCCAGCCACAAGCGCGCCTCCCTCCACGTCGTCCGCGGCGACCAGGCCCTGCGGGCGCTTGATCCGGGTGGGCTCGAGCCACTGGAAGCTTCGCCGGGCGCGTTCCGGGAGGCCCTCCTGGATCAGAACCGCACGCTCAAGCGCGCCCTGACCGATCCTCGCGTCCTGGCGGGCATCGGAAATGCCCATTCCGACGAGATCCTGCTCCTGGCCCGGCTCTCACCCCTGCAGCGCACGGCGAACCTGACCGAGGACGAGATCCTCCGGCTCTACGAGACCACCAGGCGTTCTCTTTCCGACTGGTGCCAACGGCTCAAGGACGAGTTCGGAGAGCGCTTTCCCGACCGGATCACCGCCTTCCACCCGGCCATGGCGGCGCATGGCCGGTTCGGGCTGCCTTGCCCGGTCTGCGCGTCACCGATCCAACGGATCAAGTACGCCGACCGGGAGACGAACTACTGCCCCACCTGCCAGACGGGCGGAAAGATCCTGGCCGACCGGGGGCTCTCCAAGCTCCTGGGCGACGATTGGCCGCGCACCCTGGAGGAGTTGGAGGAGCTGCGACGGAAGTAGCGTCTCGTTCAGGGCACCGGCGCGGCCCGGCCAAGCGTCGCCTTCAGGTCGGAGAGGAACCGATCTCGCCTCAGGGAGAGCTCCTCGCTCACGGGCTCCGGCCAGAGTCCGTGCATGGCCACCACCAGATCGAGAGCCGGATCGATGTGGATGAGCTGCCCGAAGATCCCGCGCGCGCTGAACGAGCCGTCCTCGTGGAGCCACCACAGGTAGCCGTATCCGGGATTCGCGGGTGAGGGTGTCGTCGACTCGGCGATCCACCCCTCGGGCAGGACGTGGTCACCCCTCGGCGTCACGCCTCCATCCAGCACGAAGGTCCCGATTCGGACGTAGTCCCGCAGCGTGGCGCTGATGCAGCAACCGGCGTACTCGGGGCCGCCGGCCTCCACCAGCATCCACGACGCATCGGCCTCCATGCCGTAAGGACGCCAGATCTTCTGTCCCAGGTACGCGGACAAGTTGTTTCCCACGGCCCCCCGCACCACCGCTCCCGCCAGGAAGATCTCCCCCGTGCTGTAGTTGAAGCGATCTCCGGGCGCTGCCAGGCGCGGTCGATCACTCAGAAACGCAAGGCGCTGGGCGGCTCCGTAGTCGATCTCCCGGCTCACGTCCGACTCGGGATCCCCGTAGTCCTCGTTCCAGGCGACCCCGGAGCTCATCCACAGGATGTCCCGGATGCGGACCCCCTCGTAGGCGCCACCGCGGAGAAGGGGGACGTAGTCGGTGACCCGGTCGTCGAGGTCCCGGATGTACCCGTCCTGGAGGGCGGCGCCCATGAGCAGGGACACCACCGACTTGGCCACCGAGTAGGACACCCACGGCTGCTCGGGGCCGTGCCCGTCCGCGTACGCCTCCAGGAGGACGCGACCGCCGCGCACCACCATCACGCCCACCTGATGGTTCTCCTCCATGAACCCCAGGGCGTCGGGCTCGCCGCCCAGTCCCCACCGGTCGGTGGCTGGGGGCAGCGACGTGGGGGCGGGGCCCGCCGGGATGCGTCGCGTGGGAAAGATCTGGTCGTAGCGCGGAAAGCCGACGCGCTTCTCCGCTTCCGACCAGAGCAGGACGCTGTCGGGGTGTCCGAAGGGTCCTGGAGCCCCGGCGCCCGCCACATCCGGAGCCTCCCCACCTTCCACGCAGCCGGCGGTGGCGGTGAGCAGGGCGAGCAGAATACCGAGCCTAACGAATCGCGAGGCCACCCCGTCGAAGGGTTGGACGGCGCCCAGAAGGACCAGGTCGCCATTGAAAGGGCAACGAGTCGACATGATGGAGGGATGGACGATGAAGAAGAGGACGATGATGGGCGGGGCGGCCGCGCTGGCCCTGATGCTGACGGTGGGCACCTCGGACGTGGTTGGTCAAATCGGACCCCGGGGTGACCGAGGGCCTCGGGGGGAAGCGGTGGCCGAGCGCATGCGACCGGTACGCCCGTCGGCCCCGGCCGGGGTGGAGGGCATCATCCGCCTCCGTGACCGCCTGGAGCTGACCGACGAGCAGGTAGCGCGTCTGGACGCGCTCCGCAGCGAAGAGGTGGCACGTCGGGGCCGCGATGCGGCGGAGCTCGGCGAGTTGAGATCCCAGCTCCGCGCCGGAACCTTGGAGCGCGCCGAGGCCAGGGAGCGAATCCAGGCGGTCAGAGAGGCCCGCCGGTCCGCGGCCGAAGCGTCCCGCGCCGCGGTGATGGAGATCCTGACCGAGGAGCAGGCCGCGGAAGTCCAGGAGCTCCAGGCGCGGCGCCGCGCATTCGAGGCCGGACGTCGCTCGGCGATGCGAGAGGGGGCACGACGACCCGACCGACCGGCGCGCCCGGAGGGTGTACGGGGCGGTCGCGGAGGCCGCGGCGGGAGCTGACCGAAGCGCCGCGGGCGAGGGCCCTCCAGGCCCCTGGGGTCACTCGACCCCGGGGGCTTCTTGCTGCGCTCCGGTCCCGCTCCCGTGGGGCCGTGGGACCACCTTGACCCTCCCGGGAGCCCCCCCTACGTTTCAGTCCCCTGAAACAAAGAATCATTCTCGATAAGGCGCGCCCGGGCACCACAGCTCGTGCGCGACTTCCGTCGATAGCCGAGAGGGACGCATGACCAACGCTCCCATCCTTAAGATCTCTGGCCTGGAAGCCAAGGTAGCGGACGAGGATACGAACATCCTGAAGGGTGTCGACCTCGAGATCCGGAAGGGCGAGATCCACGCCATCATGGGCCCCAACGGCTCTGGAAAGAGCACCCTGGCCAAGGTGCTGGCCGGCCACCCCGGATACTCCGTCACCAGCGGCAACGTCACCTTCAAGGGTGAGGACCTGCTGGATCTGGAGACCGACGAGCGGAGCCGGGCGGGCATCTTCCTGGCCTTCCAGTACCCGGTGGAGATCCCCGGCGTGTCCATCGCCAACTTCCTCCGAACCGCCGTCCAGGCTCACATGCCCGAGGGCGAGGAGCTCGACCTCTTCGATTTCTCCGACCTCCTCACGGAGCGCATGGAGATGCTGGAGATGGACCCCTCCTTCGCCGAACGCCACGTGAACGATGGGTTCAGCGGCGGCGAGAAGAAGCGCAACGAGATCCTTCAGATGGCCATGCTCAAACCCGCCCTGGCCCTGATGGACGAGACGGACTCGGGGCTCGACATCGATGCCCTGAGGGTGGTGTCGGAGGGGGTGAACAAGCTCGCCGAGGAGGACCCCGACATGTCCATCCTTCTCATCACGCACTACCAGCGCCTGCTCGACTACATCAAGCCCGACGTGATCCACGTGATGATGGA
>CAYGKI010000017.1:0-18726 GCA_964350235.1 uncultured Gemmatimonadaceae bacterium
TCGGCACGGCGACGTTGGACGGGGTCGTCGGAGCTCGAAACAGCCGGCCCGGAATACTAAGGCGTGAAAACGAAGGTAAGAACGCGTGATTTCAGGGTCAAAGGTTTTCTTGCGGGGCGGGTCCGGGGGAGGATTCGGGTGTGACGCCGAACTCGGCGGCCAGGGCGGCCGCCCCGGGGCCATCCACGAAGAAGAGGAGCCGAACCCTCGCGCCGGGGTCGTACGCCAGATCCAGGGTGCGGTAGAAGGCCTCTTCCGCGACGCGTCGCGGGTTCAGGGTCCTGAGATCCACCACGGACGCGTCGCCTCCTGACGGGCCGCGGACGAAGACCGCGCGTCGCCCCGTCACCACCAGCCATCCCACCACGAACCTCGGAGCTCCGCGAAGGCCGACGACGCCGACTCGCGCCCCACGGAGCCCTCCGGCGATGGCGAAGGCGTCGCCCTCCAGCGCCGCCCGCACCCACTCCGGGAGCTCCTCGGTCGGGATCCATCGGCGCCTCCGGAAGGCCTGGAAGACCCTCGCGGCGGCCAGTCGCGTGGTGAATGCGAACGCCCGGATCCGGGACGGTGCCCCTGGTACGCCAAGCGAAGCGACGACCCCCGCTCCGGCGACGGCCACGGACGGTGCGTCCAAGGATCCGGTCACGAGCCCCAGGACCAGCACGTCCTCGAGAATTCTCACCAGGACGGGGGCAGGCCCCGGCGTCGGATCGAGATCCCGCAGGACGACGCCACCGGATCGGACGGCGTGCGCCAGGAATGTCAGCAGGCCTCCGGTCGCGACACCCACGAGGAACGGGCCGGTCGCGCTCCCGTGGAGCAGAAGGGCCGCCAGGAGCGCCCCGGACATGGGTCGGATGAATGCGTGCGCTGCGTTCCAGCCCAGGTAGGAGGTCGGCCGGCGCTCGGCGAAGACCTCCGCGGCGTACATGACCGCCATGACGGCGACGATGGGAACGGCGTTCAGGTCGCTCAATCCACCGGGTAGCGGATGCTCCCACCATGGGAGCCACGGCGCGAGCCCCAGGAGCAACAGCGTCAGGTAGAGGTCCAGTCCCGCGGCGAGGCTCAGGGGCAATACCAGCCAGAGCAACGGGGTGAACCCAGCCATCCGCCCCCACCATCATGACGGTGTGCACGTCACCGGCGTGTCCCTCTACGGTGCGCCCGAAGCGTCGGTGAGGAGGAGCACGGCGTTGATGCCCCCGAAGCCGAACGAGCTGGACAGGAGGGCGCGCACGGACTGGTCGCGGCCGAGCGGGCCGGTGACGTAGTCCAGGTCACATCCTTCGTCGGGGTGCTCCAGGTTCAGGATCGGCGGGATCCAGCCATCCTGGATGGTGAGGCACCCGATCCCCGCCTCGATGGCCCCGGAGGCTCCGAGCGCGTGCCCGTGGTAGGGCTTGGTCGCCGTCACCGAGACATGGTCCGTATGGGGGCCCAACGCCCTCCGGACGGCTCCGCTCTCGGTGGGGTCGTTGAGGGGCGTGGAAGAGCCGTGGGCGTTGACGTGGTCCACGTCCGTCGCATCGAGCCCGGCCGCCCGAAGCGCCGCCGTCATGCAAGCGGCGGCCATGGATCCGTCGGGCCGGGGCGCCGCCATGTGGAAGGCGTCGTTGTTGGTGCCGTAGCCCGCCACTTCGGCGTATACCCTGGCTCCGCGAGCGTGGGCATGGTCGGCGCTCTCCAGCATGAGGACACAGGCGCCTTCGCCCATCACGAACCCGTCGCGGTGGCGGTCGAACGGCCTGCACGCGGCCCTGGGGTCGTCGTTCCGCTTGCTCATGGCGCGCATGGAGGCGAACGCACCGTAGCAGACCGGTGCCAGGGGGGCGTCGACGCCTCCGGCGAACGCCACGTCGGCGATGCCCTCCCGGATCAGCCGGGCCGCCTCTCCGATGGCCATCGTGCCCGCCGCGCAGCTCATGGCGTTCGTGGCGTTGGGCCCCGTCACCCCGTACTCGATGGCGATGTGACAGCTCGCGGCGCCGGCGAAGGTCGTGGTGGCGATGCGCGGGTCGATGCTGCGCGCACCCTCGGTGACGAAGGCGCGGAGCTGCGTTTCCGCGTGGGCGATTCCGCCCATGGCCGAGCCCATGAGCACCGCGGTGCGTTCTCCAGCCAGGGCGTCCCGGTCCATGCCCGCATCCTCCACGGCGAGGCGGGCGCTCGCCAGGGTGAGCTGCACGAATCGATCGACGCGCCGGACCTGCTCGGGGTCGCGATATCGCTCCGGGTCGAAGTCGGCGTCCCCCGCGGCCATCCGGCTCCTGAAGGGCGAGGCGTCGAACGTCGTCAGCGCGCGGATGGGGGACTCGGCCCGCCGGAGGCCCTTGCGGAGCTCCTCCACGCCGGTGCCCACGGCCGTGATGGGACCCAGGCCCGTGACGACGACCCGCTGGTGGCGAGGCGTCACGTGGATCCTCCGGATTCGGCGTCGGAGCTGGGGCGCATTTTGCACGGCTCGGAGCGGGTGGAGACCGCGTCTACGGGGTGGCGCGGGACGCGAAACGTGTTTGGCCCGTCCGCACCTGGCAACCTCGACCCGGGACGGTCCGATGCTCCCCGGCATGCCCGTGATGAAGAAATCGGTGGACTGCCTGGGGAGAAATCACCAAGTTTGTAGTCTTTCCGGAAGGCATTACCCCTTCCGAACCACGACATGTACAAGACTTTCCGGCGACTGGTGGACTTGGTCACAAGTTGCGATCGGTGGTGCCGGATCCAAGCTCCAGGAGCGCTTATATGACGACCCGGACCATCGAGCAGCCTGTCGCGGCGACGGGCCAAGGAGCCTACGGGCTCGACAACCATGGCCTGAAACCGACGGGCACGGTCCACTGGAACCTCTCCCCTGCGCGGCTCTACGAGGAGTCGCTCCGCAAGGGAGACGGGGAGATCGTGCACATGGGCGCCATCTCCGCGGTGACCGCGCCCCACACGGGTCGGTCACCGAACGACCGCTTCGTCGTCCGGGACGAAGTCACCGAGGGCGTCGTGGACTGGGGCAACGTCAACGTACCCCTCTCGCCGGAGCACTTCGACGCCCTCCGCGCGGACGTCGTCGCGTACCTCGACGGGCGGGACGACCTCTACGTCCGTGATGCCCGCGCCGGCGCCGACGAGCGCCATGGCCTCGATGTCCGCGTCGTGACGGAGAGCCCGTGGCACTCCCTCTTCGCCTACAACATGTTCCTCCGCCTCGGCCCGGACGAGCTGAAGGGCTTCGAGCCCGGATTCACGGTGCTCCACGCTCCGCACCTCGAGGCCAGCCCCGAGCGCCACGGTAGCCGGTCCACCACGGCCATCGTCGTGAACTTCGCCCGGAAAGAGGTGCTCATCGCGGGAACGCGGTACGCCGGGGAGATCAAGAAGTCCATCTTCTCGGTGCTCAACCACATGCTGCCCGAGCAGGGCGTCTTCCCCATGCATTGCTCGGCGAACGTCGGGGAGGACGGCGACGTGGCCCTCTTCTTCGGGCTGTCGGGCACGGGCAAGACGACCCTCTCCGCCGACGCCAGCCGGGGCCTCATCGGAGACGACGAGCATGGCTGGGGTCCCGACGGCGTGTTCAACTTCGAGGGTGGCTGCTACGCCAAGACCATCCGTCTGTCCCGTGAGGGTGAGCCGGAGATCTACCAGGCCACACAGATGTTCGGGACGATCCTCGAGAACGTCGTCCTGGACGAGGACAGCCGGGAGATCGACTTCGAGGACGGCTCCATCACGGAGAACACCCGCGCTTCGTACCCCATCCACTACATCCCCAATGCGGTGATCCCGGGACGCGCGGGTCAGCCCGACAACGTGATCTTCCTCACGGCGGACGCGTTCGGGGTGCTGCCTCCCATCTCGCGGCTCACGCCCGAGCAGGCCATGTATCACTTCCTCTCCGGCTACACGGCGAAGGTCGCCGGGACGGAGCGAGGCGTGACCGAGCCCAAGGCGACCTTCAGCGCATGCTTCGGTGCCCCGTTTCTGCCGCGCCACCCCGGTGTCTACGCGGAGATGCTCGGTGACCGTCTCCGCTCCGGCGGCGCCAACGTCTGGCTGGTGAACACGGGTTGGTCGGGTGGCGGATACGGTGTCGGGAGCCGCATGAAGCTGTGGTACACCCGCGCCATGGTCACGGCCGCGCTGGACGGCACCCTCGAGAATGCCGATTTCGTGGAGGACCCGGTCTTCGGCCTCTCGGTGCCGACCGAGGTCCCGCACGTTCCGTCCGAGGTGCTCCGCCCCAGGGATACCTGGGCGGATCCTGCGGCCTACGACGCCGCGGCGGAGAAGCTCGCCGGCATGTTCAAGACGAACTTCGAGCGGTTCGCGGCCGACGTGCCGGACGAGATCAAGCACGCCGGTCCGCGCTGACGCGAACCAGGTCGAGCCTCTACCGCCCGCGGCCACCGGGCTCGGTTGAAGTGTTGAAGTAGGGAAGGGGCCGGTCCGGGGAAGCCCGGGCCGGTCCCTTTGCCGTGAAGGGCTCCAGCCTCCGGACCCCACCGTGCACGAGCCCGTCAGCCGGTGCACGGACGGGACGCGTCGTGTCTGGTCGAGCCCCTTCGATTAGCTTCGGGGGCCGTCGGTCGTCCATGGTAGGCCGACCCTCGAGAACACCGCTTGGAATGGAGTCTTCATGAAGCGTCGCGCCTCCCTGCTGGTGCTCGGGCTCGTCATGGCCCATCCAGCCGCCGCCCAGGCGCCGGCGGATGTCCCTCACGGCGTGCCGGCCCGCATCCACCCTCTTCCGACGCTCCGGCAACAGGCGGACGAGCAGCAGGCTTGGCTGGAGGCGCGGTTGGAGCGCGTTCTCCCCGCGCTCATGGGTGAGTACGGCGTGGACATGTGGGTCCTTTCAATGCGCGAGTACGCCGAGGACCCTGTGTTCTGGTCCATCACCTCGCCCACCACTTTCGCAGCCCGACGGCGATCCATCTATGTCATGACCCGAGGCCCCGACGGGTCCGTGGAGCGCCTGGCCCTGGGGGGGACGAGCCAGGGAGGGCTCTTCGAGGCCTTCCGGTCCACCCGTCCGGCTCCCACGCAGGAGACGGGCGAGCTCGTGGGGAACGAGCAGTGGCGTCTGCTCCGTGAGCTCGTGGAGGATCGGGATCCGTCGAACATCGTGCTCAACATCGATCCGGACTGGGCCTTCTCCGACGGACTCCACGCCGGGGAGCGGGAAGCTCTGGAAGAAGCCCTCGGACCCTATGTGGAGCGGGTGATTCGCGAGCCGCGTCTCGCCATGAACTACATCGCGCTCCGGATTCCGGAGATGATGCCGCGGTACCGGAAGATCCAGGAGTCGGTGCACGCCATGATCTCCCAGGCGTTCTCCAACGCCGTGATCACCCCGGGCGAGACCACCACCGACGACGTGGTCTGGTGGCTTCGACAGAGGTCGCAGGAACTCGGGTACAGCAACTGGTTCCAGCCTTCCGTGTCGGTCCAGAGGCAGGGAGGTGTCTCCGGGGACGGAGGCACCGTCATCCTGCCGGGGGACCTCCTCTGGACGGACTTCGGCGTGGTCGGCATGAATCTCCACACCGACACCCAGCACCTCGGATACGTGCTACGTCCCGGCGAGACGGATGCGCCCGAGGGGCTCAAGCGCTGCCTGGCCGACTCGAACCGGATGCAGGACCTGCTCCTGGGGGAGATGGAGCCCGGGCGTACCGGAAACCAGATTCTTGCCGCGACCCTGGCGCGCATGGAGGCGGAGGGGATCGACGGAACCGTGTATACCCACCCCATTGGTGACCACGGGCATGGCGCGGGTCCCCTCATCGGACGGTGGGACGCCCAGGAGGGCGTTCCCGTTCGAGGTGACGCCGTCCTGCTCCCGTCGACCTGGCACTCCATCGAGCTCCAGGCGACCCGCCCGATCCCGGAGTGGGGCGGCGACCCGGCGAGCTGTCGTCAGGAGGAGGAGGCGTACCTGGACACCCAGGGGGATCGACACTGGGCGTTCAGGCGTCAGTCCAGCTTCCACCTGGTCTGGTAGATGGTGTCCGTGGCCTCGCCTTCCTCCACCGACGGGTGGTGTAGCAGGCCTGTCCGAGGGAGGCACGACGCGTGAAGCCGCCGCGCTCGGGCAGGAGATTCGATCGATCCATCGTCGAAGGCCCCATCAAGGGGGCCGTGTGGAAGCTCGCCTGGCCCACCATGCTCCAGAACATCCTCGGTGGCCTCCAGGGCATCGTGGACCACGCCATGGTGGGGCATTACGTGGGCTACACCGGGAACGCGGCCATCGGTGTGTCGTGGCAGATCTGGGTCGTGGTCATCGTGTTCATCAGCTCCCTCTTCACCGGCATGGGCGTGCTGGTGGCCCGCTTCGCCGGGCAGGAGGACCATGAGAAGGTGAACCGCACGGTGTACCAGGCCTTCCTCACCTCCGTTCTCCTGGTGGTGGGGATCATGGCGCCCATCGGGTACTTCTCGGCTCCGTGGCTGCTCCAGCTCGTGAACGCGGCCCCCGAGGTCCAGGCCGAGGCCCTGCCCTACCTGCGGATCATGTTCGTGTTCTCGTTCGGCATGCTCGTGTTCTTCATGCTGGGCGGGGCGCTCCGCTCCGCGGGGGACGCGCAGACTCCGCTCCGTCTCGGCGTCGCGCTCACCATCCTGAACATCGCCCTGAACGTGGTGCTCATCCGGGGCCTCGGCCCCATCCCGGCTTTCGGCACGACGGGCGCCGCCCTTGGGACGGTCATCTCGGCGGGTCTGGTCACCGTCTACGCGTTCGTGCGTCTCTTCGAGGGGAGGTGGGTGGTCCAGTTCCACCGCGGCCTCGGCCTCCGACCCGACTGGGCCATCATCCGGGAGATCTTCCGCTTCGGCCTCCCCACGGGCATCCAGGGCGTGGCCATGAACATCGGCGGCGTCTTCCTTCTCGCCTTCGTGGGCTCGTTGGCGGTGAGCGCCGAGGCCCAGGCCGCCTACGTCGTGAGCTACACGCAGATCTTCTCGTTCATCACCTGGACCTCGGTGGGCATGATGGGCGCCACGGCGGCCGTGGCCGGGCAGAACCTGGGCGCGGGTCAGCCCGAGCGCGCCAGCAGGGCGGTGCACACGGCCGCCGGCTTCGGTCTTCTCCTCGCGGCGTTCTTCGGGCTGTCGTTCGTCCTCATGCCGCGCGCCCTCCTCGCCGTGTTCGGGATGGAGAATCAGCTCGTGCTGGAGCTCGGGGTCGAGCTCCTCGGTTATCTCTCCGTTTCCGGGCTGTTCATCACGGTGGCCCTGGCGTACACCGGCGGACTCCAGGGCACCGGAGACACCAAGAGCCCGATGTACATCTCCATGGTCTCCCAGCTGCTCATCCCATTGGGGATGTGCTTCAGCATCCAGCAGCTCTCCACGCTGGAGCCGCACCACATCTGGCTGGCCATCGTCATCGGCCACTTCACGCGAGCTGCGTTGAGCGTCGGGGTGTTCCGGAGGGAACGGTGGCGGGACATCGAAGTGGACATCGGCAGGGCACGGGCTTAGGCGCGGGGTGCGGCGGACGCGCGCTCCTCGTGGACCGTCGGTCTGGTGGCGGCGTGCCTCCGAGGCCGTGTGGCCCGCCGGGCCGGGTGGCCCCGCGGCGCATGGCGGAAACCGGTCACGGCGCGGCACTCCGGAGTGCGAATGTCATTTCTACCGCCGCATGCGGCGGGGATCTTACAGGCGGGGCGCGTCGGCCGGCGCGTTTGTAAGGTGCGCCGCCGCATACGGCGGAGATCCGACATCGGGCGGGTGGGTGGTGCACGAGTGTGCGGATTGACGCCACCCCTGCGGGGCGGCACCCGTCGCGTGGACGGAGACGCCGGCGAGGCGGACCGGCCCCGCCGCCGCTGGTCGCCCCCCTGGCCCCGTGCTCGCAAGGCGGCGCCGATTTTCGCATTATCCACACTCGCTAGACGACGCACGACTCAGGAAGAGAGCGGACACATGGCGAAGCGGTACTGGTTGATGAAGTCGGAGCCCGACGTGTACTCCATCGACGACCTGGAGCGCGACGGCTCCACCTGTTGGGAGGGAATCCGGAACTACAAGGCGCGCAACAACATGCAGGAGATGAAGGTGGGGGACGAGGTGCTCTTCTACCATTCCAACGCCAACCCTCCGGGCATCGCGGGGCTGGCGAAGGTCTCCAAGGAGGCGTATCCGGATCACTTCGCCTTCGAAGAGGATCATCACTATTACGATCCGAAGTCGGATCCCGACGATCCCCGCTGGTACATGGTCGACGTGGCGTTCGTGGCGAAGGCGCCGGAATTCGTCCCGCTCTCCGACGTGAAGGACGCCAAGGAGCTCCAGGACATGGAGCTGGTGCGGTACGGGCGCCTGTCGGTGCAGTCGGTGAAGAAGGACGAGTTCCAGCGGGTGAAGAAGATGGCGGGGCTGTAGCGGAGCTCCGCGCGTACCTGACGGGACGCCTCACCCGGCGCCCCTCTCATGGAGAATCGGAGATGCGACGCTTGAAGCGATGGGTCGGTGGACCGGTGGTGCTCGTGGTGGCTGCGGCGGGCGCAATGATCGTGCCCTCTGTGAGCTCGGCCCAGAGCATCGCGAGGGAGGATCCCGTCCTGCGTGGGATCTGGACGGAGGCCATGGAGCGCTCGCAGGTGGAGCGGCTCTCCCAGGCCCTGCTGGACTCCATCGGACCCCGACTCACGGCGTCCCCTCAGATGGACCGGGCGCAGGACTGGGCGGTGGCCCAGTTCGCGTCGTGGGGCATCGAGGCTCGACGAGAGCAGTACGGCACCTGGGAGGGATGGGACCGCGGGCCCAGCCACATCGATCTCGTGACGCCCAGGGTCCGCTCCCTTGAAGGGCGAATCCTCGCTTGGAGCCCGGGCACCGGCGGCCGACCTGTGGAGGGCGGCGTCACGTATCTTCCCGAGATCCGGAGCCCGGCCGACTGGCAGTCCTTCCTGGGCACGGTGGCGGGCACGTGGGTGATGATGTCCTACCCGGAGCCCACCTGCCGCGCCGACGAGCAGTGGCGCGAGTTCGCCATGGAAGGATCGTTCGAGCGGATGAGCGCCGCCCGGGACGCCGGCCGCCAGCGCTGGAACGCGAGCCTCCAGGCCACGGGCTCCACCGATCCGCGGCGGCGGGACCTCCACCGCGCTCTGGAAGAGGCCGGCGCCCTGGGCATCATCACGTCACAGTGGCCGGGGTCCTTCGGCACCACCCGCGTGTTCAACAGCTACACGCGTGAGCGTCCCACCTTCGAGCTCTCCTGCGAGGACTACGGCCTTGTCCACCGGCTCGCAGCCAACGGCCAGAGCCCCGTGGTCCGGCTCACCGCCGAGGCCGAGAACCTGGGCGAGGTGCCGACGCACAACGTCATCGCCACCATCCCCGGTACCGAGCTTCCGGACGAGTACGTGATGCTCTCCGCCCACTTCGATTCCTGGGAGGGCGGGTCCGGGGCCACCGACAATGGAACGGGCTCGGTGCTCATGATGGAAGTGGCGCGTATCCTGAGTGCCGTCTATCCCCGACCGCGTCGGACGATCCTCGTGGGGCTCTGGAGCGGCGAAGAGCAGGGGCTCAACGGCTCACGGGCGTTCACCGAGGATCACCCGGAGGTGGTGGACGGGCTTCAGGCGCTGTTCAACCAGGACAACGGTACCGGCCGCATCGTGAATCTGTCGCCTCAGGGCTTCACCGAGGCTGCGGGTACGCTGTCGGGGTGGCTCACCATGGTTCCCGCGGAAGTGTCGAGGCACGTCAGCATCCAGCTCCCGGGCAATCCGGGAGGAGGGGGTTCGGACTATGCCTCCTTCGTGTGCTGGGGTGCTCCGGGATTCAACCTCGGCGCCCTGTCGTGGGACTACGGATCACACACCTGGCACACCCACCGGGACACGTATGACAAGGTCGTGTTCGACGACCTGCGCAACAACGCGGTGCTCACGGCGTCCCTGGCCTACCTCGCCGCCCAGTCTCCGGAGCGCGTGAGTCGCGAGCGGAGGGATATCATCACCGACTTCCAGGGGCAGCCCGTGGCCTGGCCCGAGTGCCAGCCGGCCGTTCGCCGGTCCCAGGACAGCCCGAGGATGCAGTGACCCGAGGGGCGGAGGACTCCATGCCCGGTACGTTTCCGGCTCCGGCGGAAGGAACCGTGCCTTCCGACCGTACCGAGCGCGTCCGGGCCGCGCGGGGCGACCTCACCTGGCCGTCCATGGTGCACATGTACGCCCGGCCACTGGTCCTCGAGGAAGGAGAGGGCGTCCGCGTCCGCGATAGCGAAGGCCGCGAGTACCTGGACCTCTTCGCCGGCATCCTGACCACTTCGGTGGGGCATTGTCACCCGCGGGTCGTGGAGGCCGTGGAGCGCCAAGTGCGTCGTCTGGGGCACGTGTCCACCCTTTACGAGACCGAGTCGCACATGGAGGCGGCCCGTCGGTTGGCGGAGCTGGCGCCAGGCGGGCTTCGCCGCAGCTTCTTCACCAACTCGGGCACGGAGGCCATCGAGACCGCGGTGTTCATGGCTCGGGCCGTGACGGGTCGGAGGGAGATCGTCGCGCTCCGAGGTGGATACCACGGCCGCTCGGCCCTCGGGATGGGGCTCACGGCCCACCCGACCTTCCGGGCTCTCCCGGCGCCCGCATCGGGCGTGGTCCACGCTCGGGCTCCGTATCCGTATCGTTGTCCGTATCGTCGGCCCTGTGACGACAGCTGCGTGGATCGGCTCATCGAGGAGTTGGAGGAGGTCATCCTGACCACCACCGATGGGCGTCCGGCCGCGCTCCTGGTGGAGACCATCCAGGGCGTATCGGGATACATCGTGCCCCACCCCGGCTACCTCCGGCGAGCCGGTGAGCTCATCCGGCGCCACGGGGGGCTGTTCATCGTGGACGAGGTTCAGGCTGCCCTGGGCCGCACCGGCTCGAAGTGGTTCGGCATCGAGCACGAGGACATCGTCCCCGACATTATGGTCATGGCCAAGGGGCTGGCGGGTGGGCTCCCGGCGGCGGTGACCATCACCACCGACGAGATCGCACGGGCCTGGACGGGAAACTCCATCTCCACGTTCGGAGGGAACCCGGTGGTCATGGCAGCGCTCTCGGCCACCCTGGACGTGCTGGTGGCGTCGAACGCTCCCGAGAACGCGGAGGCCCGAGGCCGGGAGCTCATGGCCGGGCTGGAGGCCCTGCGGGCGGCGTATCCGTGGATCGGGGAAGTGCGAGGGAAGGGGCTGATGGCTGGTGTCGAGTTGGTTCGTGACCCCGAGACCCGGGACCCGGATCCCCATCGCACCCGCGCACTCGTGGATGCGGCCAGGGAGGAGGGGCTGCTCGTGGGGGCCGGGGGATTACACGGGAACGTGGTCAGGATCGGTCCGTCCCTCCTCATCGACGCCGACGAGATCGCCGAGGGGGTGGAGCGGCTCGGACGGGCCCTGGCTCGGGTGGCGGAGACGGACTGATCCGCGCCCTCAGCCCGCGGCGGCGACGCGTCGCGGTCCGTGCGCTTCCAGCCAGGCCGCCGGGTGCACGGTGCGCTTGCGCTCGTCCGGGTTCTGGCGGAACCAGCGGGCCACGAGGAGGATCTCCGCGGCTTCGTCGGCTGTGAGCGCCGCAGGGCCCGCGTCCATCTCGCCGTACACCTCTTCCACCGCGGCCGCGACCTGGGCGCGCGTCCGGGTGCTCTTGGGCAGGGGCATCTCCCGCCGGATGCGCCCCTTTCGAATCAGGTAGACGCGGTCGTCGCCGTGATGTCCCGGCACGCGATAGACGAAGGAGAGGTCCTCCACCGTGCCCCGGAACGCCGTGAGCTCGTCGCGGAAGCGCATGAGCCGCTCCAGGCGGTCGCGAAGGAGGGCGGCGTACTCGAAGTCCATTCGGCCCGCCGCTTCGGCCATGCGTCGCTCCAGATCCCCCATTGGACCTGCCGTCCGGCCCTCGAGGAAGGCCCGGGCCGTATCCACGGCTCCCCGGTACTCCCCGGCGGTGGGCCGCCCGCAGCACGGCGCCAGGCAGGTGCTCAGGTCCGCCCTGAGGCAGCGTGGAGGCCGCCCGCCCGCGAAGATCTCCAGCTGGTCCCCGAAGTACACGGGCGTGGGCCCGGGGCAGTCCCGGAGGCCGAGCGTGTGACCCAGCTCCCGGACCGTTCGCGCCACCGCCCCCACCCTGGGAAACGGGCCGAAGTACGATGCCCCGTCTCGCGCGATGCGGCTCACGGCCAACACCCGTGGCGCGGTCTCGTTGGTGATCTTCACGAAGGCATAGATCTTCCTGCGCCGATGCTGCACGTTGAATCGCGGTTGGGCGCTCTGGATCTGCTTCATCTCCCGAACCAGCGCGGCGAACTCGTTGGGGATGTACTCCCACTCGATACGCGCGCTCTCCTTGATGAGCTCCCACGCCTTGTCTCCGCGGGGGGCCCGGAAATAGGAGAGGAGGCGGCTCCTGATCCGGACGGATTTTCCGACGTAGAGGATGCGGCCGTCCGGTCCGAACATCCGATACACGCCCGGCCGGTTCTCCGCGCGGGCTCTGACGTGCTCTCGGAGGGTGGGGTTCGGCTGCACGGCGGGGCCGGGTTGGGGGTCGGGACCGGGCACGGTGTGGTCGGCAGCCGGCTCGGCCCCGTTCGAGGACTGGCGCTTTCGTGGTTTCTTCGGGAAGATAGGAAGGCGGGCGCGGTGTCGGCAACGTCGCGTCCCGGTATGGGTGGGCCCCGCATGCTCACCCACCTTGCGACAGGCAGCGAACGCGGAGCCACCATGGGCACGACATCGGCGGGGAAGATCATCCGGGATCCCCTCTGGAATACCATCCGGTTGGACCCCACGGCGCTTCGCATCGTGGATACGGCGGCATTCCAACGTCTCAGGTACATCCGTCAGCTGGGCTGGACGCATCTGGTCTACCCCGGAGCGACGCACACCCGGTTCGACCACGCCCTGGGTGTCTACCACCTCACCGTGCAGGCGTTACGACGCCTCCGGGAGCGGAGTGGCGCACCGCCGGAGGCCTGGGAGGACGAGGAGCTCGTGCCGTACGCGGCGCTTCTCCACGACATCGGGCACTATCCCTTCTCCCACGCCCTGGAGGAATTGGAGTCCGACCACGTTCCGGGGGATCACGAGGAGGTGGGGCGCCGGTTCTTCCAGTCTCCGGAGCTACGGGACGCGCTGGCCCCGCTGGGACTGGCCGCGCCGGAGCGGATCCACGCGCTCATCGCGGGGGAGAGCACGATTCCGCTCCGGGGCCTCATCAGTGGGAGCCTGGATCTCGACAAGATGGAGTACCTGCGGCGGGATGCCCGCTTCTGCGGCGTCCCCTACGGAGAGGTGGACGTCCCCCGCCTCCTGCAGGCGCTGGTCCTGGTCCGTGATCCCGAGACGGATGCCTACGAGGTAGGGGTCCACGAGAAGGGCGTGGCGGCACTCGAGTCTCTGCTCTTCGCCAAGTACCAGATGTTCCGGAACGTGTATTGGCACCACGCCGTTCGCGCCGCCACGGCCCTTTACAAGCGAATCGTGGAGGAGGCGGTGCGTGGAGGGCTTCTCGACCCGGAGGAGCTCATCGGGCCCACGGACGAGGAGCTGTTGCACGAGATCGGGCGTCGCGCCTTGGAGGACGATGGCGAGGTGGCGGAGCGGATCGCCACCAGGTGGCTTCCCGCCCTTCGCCACCGACGGCTACCCAAGCGCGCCGTGGAGCTCACCGCCGCCGATCTCATGGGGCGTCGTGTGGAAGACTGGGCCGTCGGCGATTCACCCTGGAAGCGGGCAGTGGAGGACGACCTGGCCCAGGAGCTCGGGCTGGAGACCGGAGAGGTGATGATCGACTTCCCGGCCAAAGCGGCCATGTTCCAGCTGGACCTGCTCCTGGAACGCCGGGACGGGGGCGTGGAGCGCACGGGGCCCGGGGGCGTGCCCGGACTCTTCGACCTCCCGCGGATCGCCCAGGAGCTCTACCGGACCACGCGGGTCCTCCGGGTCTTCACGTTCGAGCGGCGCGCGTTGTCGGCGGAGCGCGTGCTCGACCGGATCACCCGGAAGGCCGAGGTCTAGGGGGGCGCTATAAGGCCCTGGCGGGGCGCTAGAGCGTTCCGGCCGGTACGGTGGAGACGAGAACCGCCGTGATGTTGTCGACGCCACCGGCGGCGTTGGCCGCCCGGATCAGGTCGTCCACGGTGCGGGCGGCGCCCTCCTCCGTTCCGTCCCAGTGGTCTTCCAGCACGCGCCCGATCTCCGCGTCGGATAGGTTGGTCACGAGCCCGTCCGAGCAGAGGAGGAAGACGTCGCCGGGCTCCATGGCTCCGGTGGATACCCGGGGCTCGGGAGCCTGAGCCAGGCCGAGGCACTGGGTGAGGAGATGCCCTTCCGGGTGTCCCTTCGCCTCCTCACGCCTCACCTGGCCGGCCTTGATCCGCTCCTCCAGCCAGGTGTCGTCCCGGGTCAGCTGCTCCAGGGCGCCCCGCCTCCATCGGTAGACTCGGGAGTCGCCGACGTTGCCCAGGGTGTAGCTCCGGCCATCCTCGTCGAGGATGAGGGCGGTGGCGGTGGTCCCCATGCCGGCGAGGGACGGTTCGATACGGCTCCGGGCCAGCACGGCCTCGTGGGCCGCCAGGACCGATTGCCGCATGGCTCCTTCCCGGGCACCCGGTGTAACGTTCTCCTCCGGCCCGAACGAGCCTTGGGCGGCGGTGCTCCGCGCCAGGGCCTCGGCGGTGGCGCGGGCCGCGACCAGGCTGGCGATGTCGCCTCCAGGGTGGCCTCCCATACCGTCCGCCACGACGGCGATGCCCAGGTCCGGCAGCACGACGAAGCTGTCCTCGTTTCGGGCGCGTCGACGTCCGACGTCGCTGGAGCCCACGACGATCCACCGCCGGTCTGGGGTCATTGGCAAGGAGGGTGGGGAGACATGGATCCGCAAGCTAGGACGGGGGTCGGACGCGGAGCAACTTCGCTCTTCGAGCGTGTGTTTTGCCGTGAGCGGCCCGACACGCTATATGGAAGTGCGGAAATGGAACCTGAGTCGCGACGTCGAGTAGGACAGCGGCTCACAACGTTGACACGCCTGACCGTGATCTGCACCTTAAACGGCTCAGGATTTTTTGAGGTCTAGATGTCCCCGGCGCCGGGAAGCACCCCGATCCGGAGTGTTTCCCGCGGGGCGGACTCGAAGGAGATACAACACTATGGCAGCTGCGCCGACTGGAAAGCGTCGGAAGCGTCGCGGGAAGGGGAACCTGCTCTCGGGATTCGACGCCAGCGTCGAAGAGCAGAGTGCTCTCGATCAGTATTTGCGCGACGTGAGCCGCCATGAGCTCATCACGCCCGACAAGGAGAAGGAGCTCGGAGCGCGAGCCCAGAAGGGCGATCAGGATGCCATCCAGGAGCTGGCCCGGGCGAACCTGCGGTTCGTCATCAGCGTGGCCAAGAAGTACCAGAATCGGGGTGTGTCCCTCACCGATCTGATCCAGGAAGGCAACGTCGGTCTGGTCACCGCCGCGCGGAAGTTCGATCCCGAGCAAGGCGTGAAGTTCATCAGCTACGCGGTTTGGTGGATTCGGCAAGCCATCCTCGCTTCGCTCGCGAACCATGGCCGTGCGGTGCGCGTGCCGCTCAACCGTGCCAGCGACCTGGCTCGGATCTTTCGCGAGAAGGAGCGCCTGAAGCAGGAGAAGGGCCGGGAGCCCACCACCGACGAGCTGGCCGAAGCGACGTCGCTGACGCCGGAGCTCGTCGAGTCGCTCCAGACGCTGAACGCCGCGGAGATCCGTCTGGATGCCCCCATCGGGGACTCCGAGGATTCTCAGCTCGTGGAGCGCTTCATCACCGAAGAGGCGGCCGAGCCCGAGATCGAGGTCGAGGGGCGGCTTCTCACGGAAACCATCACCGAGGCGCTTTCCACGCTGGAGGCTCGGGACGCGAAGGTGCTGCGTCTCTACTTCGGGCTGGAGGGTGAGCGCGAGCACACTCTGGAGGAGATCGGCAACCTGCTCGGCGTGACTCGCGAGCGGATCCGCCAGCTCCGGGATCGTGCGCTGCGTCGACTGCGCGAGGGTGACAAGGGCAACGCGCTGGAGTCGTTCGCGGCGTGACCGACGGGCCGCACGTGCGGCCGGGTGACCGAGCCCCCCGGGGGAGCGATCCGTCGCTCCCCCGGGGGGCTTTTTCTGGCACGGTGCAGGAGAGCGCCGGGGGCGTATACGTGGTCGAGCTGGACGAGGGTGGGCGGGTCGAGGCGACGCTTCGCGGACGTCTCAAGCGCTCCCGCGGCAACGCCGGTCAGGTGGTCATCGGGGACAGGGTCAATGTCGCCCGATCCGGCGAGGCCTGGACCGTGGAGGAGGTCGAGCCCCGGAGGGCGGCTCTGGTCCGGCGGGGTCGGGGAGGTCGCGCAGGCCGGGTTCTGGTGGCGAATCTCGATCGCGTTCTGGCCGTGGTGGCCCTGAAGGATCCTCCGGCGTCACCGGAGCTGGTGGACCGTCTCCTGGCGCTGGTGGAGTCCAGCGGCATGCGCCCGGTCCTGACCCTGAACAAGGTGGACCTGGCCGGCGCCCGGTCCGAAGTGGACGCATTGGTGCGGCCGTATCGCGAGCTGGGTTACGAGGTTCTGCCGGTGAGCGCCCGTACCGGAGAGGGTGTCGAGGCCCTTCGGGACCTGTGCGGAGCCGGGTCGTCGGCCCTGGTTGGGCCCTCGGGCGTGGGGAAGTCCTCCCTGCTGAACGCGCTGGAGCCTGGTCTCGCGTTGAAGGTGGGTGGACTGTCCCGGAAGACGGGGACCGGGAAGCACACGACGGTGGGGTCCCGTCTCATCGCGCTGGAGCAGGGGGGGCTGGTCGCCGACACCCCGGGGTTCAGCGACGTGGGCCTGTGGGGCCTTCATCCCGACGAGGTGGGGGATTGCTTCCCGGAGATCGCGCGACTGTCCCAGGACTGTCGGTTCCGCTCCTGCACCCACCTCCACGAGCCCGGGTGCGCGGTGCGCGAAGCGGTGGAGGAAGGTCTTGTCGCCGGCAGCAGGTACGAGAGCTATCGTACCCTCAGGTCCGACGCCGAGGAGGCGGGCGACCGGTGAGCGGGGGGCCGCTCAGCGAGACGCCAGCGGGGTGACCCGAGGCGCGCCCGTGGCCGGGTCTTCGTGGACCGCCAGCGGCCACCCGTAGACCGAGCGCAGCGTGTCCTCCCGGACCACCTCCCGCGGGGTTCCTTCCGCCGCGACCACCCCTCGGGAGAGCAGCAGCATCCGGTCGGCGAAGCGCGCTGCCATGTCGAGCCCGTGGGTGATGAGCAGCACGGTGATCCCCGAGTCCGCCGAGGAGCGCAGAAGCTCCAGGATGGTCATCTCGTGGCCCACGTCCAGGCTCGCGGTGGGCTCGTCCAGAACCAGCGCCCGAGGCTCCTGGGCCAGCGCTCGCGCCAGGCGGGCTCTCTGGAACTCGCCACCGGAAAGGGTGGTGACCTCACGCTCCGCCAGGTCGGTGAGGTCGCACGCCGCCAGGGCCGCCCGGATAGCCTCCCGGTCCTCGGGACGCTCCCGCTCCAACGATCCGAGGTAAGGGTATCGCCCCATGGCGACGAGCTCCCGCGTCGTGAGGGGGAACGAGATCTGCTCCCCCTGCGTCACGGCGCCCACGGCGCGCGCCAGCTCCCGGCGCTGCCACCCGCCGATGGGACGCCCGTCTATGCTGACGCGCCCCCGCTGGACCGGGTGCAGGCCCAAGAGCGCTCTCATCAGAGAGGACTTCCCGGAGCCGTTGGGTCCCAGCACCGCGTAGAGCGACCCCGACGGCACGTCCATGGTGACGTCGTCCAGAGCGGGGCGCGTGCTCCCCGCATACCGGACTACGATTCCTTCGGCCGAGATCCTCACGTCGTGGTCACGCTCCTCCGCAGGAGCACCAGGAAGAAGGGGACCCCGATGAAAGCGGTGATGACGCCGATGGGGATCTCGATGGGCGCCAGCGCCAATCGGGCGCCCAGGTCCGCCAGCGTGAGGAATGCGGAGCCGGCCAGGAACGACAGGGGCAGGAGGGCCCGGTGGTCGGATCCCACGAGAAGGCGCACGGCATGGGGTACCACCAGTCCCACGAAGCCGATGACGCCGGCCACCGCGACACCCGAGGCGGTGATCAGTGCCGCCACGGCCAGCGCGATCCGCTTCACTCGTTCCACGTCGGCGCCCAGGTGGTGGGCGGTCTCCTCGCCGATGGCCAGGAGATTGAGGGGACGGGCGAGGCCCATGAGGAGCAGGACCGCCGGGGTCGTGTAGGTGGCCGTGAGCGCGACGCTCCGCCAGGTGGCGCCGGCCAGGCTGCCCATGATCCAGAGCACGGCGCTCTGCACGGTCCGGGCCGGAGAGATGGAGAGAATGAAGGCGATGCAGGCCGAGAAGAAGGCTGCGACCACGACGCCGGCGAGAAGGAGGACGCGGACGTCCATGGCGCGTCCCGTGGCCGTTGCGACCCTGAAGACCAGGAAGATGGCGAAGATCGCACCGGCGAACGCCGCCAGGGGAAGTGCCCAGGACCCGGCGGCCATCCATCCGAAAGCCAGGACCAACACGGCCCCCACGGAGGCCCCGCCGGAGATGCCGAGGATGTACGGCTCGGCCAGGGGGTTCCTCAGGAGCGCCTGGAACGTGGCGCCGGCGATGGCCAGTCCCCCTCCCACGAAGACACCGAGGAGCACCCGTGGAAGCCGGAGCCGCACCACGATGTCGCGTACCACGGGGTCGGCGCCCCCGCCCAGCGCGCCCACCACATCGG
>CAYGKI010000018.1:0-11596 GCA_964350235.1 uncultured Gemmatimonadaceae bacterium
AGACCCGCCCTCGATCCGCCGGGTCCGACTGGGCGAGCATCAGGTCCGCCCCCTCCCGCGCCACCCGGATGGTGGGCCGGTCGGGTTCCTCCACCCACACCTGGCTCCAGGTCCGGAGGTCCTCCGGAGACAAGTCGTCGAGGACCGCGATGAGGTCCGGCCACGTGGCGTTGCCGTAGGCGTGGGCGGCGAGATACGCGCGCATCCCTTCCCTGAACGACTGCTCCCCTACCCGCGCCTCCAGCTGGCGCATGACGATGGGCGCCTTCTGGTAGATGATGGCGCCGTACAGCGTGCCGGCCTCGCGGAGGTTGTCCAGCTCCTGGCGGATGGGGTTGGCGCCCGGGGTCCGGTCCACGCCGTAGGCCGAGGGGTGATGGGCCATGACGAAGCGGAGGACGTGGTCGATCTCCGGGAAGGACGGGTGGACGATCTTGGCGGCCATGAAGTTGGCGAAGACCTCCTTCATCCAGACGTCGTCGAACCAGTCCATGGTGACCAGGTTGCCGAACCACATGTGGGCGGTCTCGTGGGCGATGACGCTGGCGCGGCCCAGGATCTGACCCTGGGTGGCGGTCTCGTCGAGCATGAGGCCCGACGCGTTGTAGAGGATGCCGCCCGGGTGCTCCATCCCGCCGTACTGGAACGACGGGATCAGCACGAAGTCGAACTTCTCGAAGGGGTAGCCGATGCCGGTGTACTCCTCCAGCCAGTTCAGCGCCTGGCCGTGGAGCTCGAAGATGGCTTCCCGGTTCCGCGCGACCTTGGCGGTGTCGGTCTCCCGGTGGTACATGCGCATGGGACGCCCGGCCACCTCGGCTTCCTCGACCTCGAAGAGGCCGGCGGCGAAGGCGAACAGATAGGTGGGGATGGGCTCGGTGGGTCGGAACGTGAGGACCCGGCCTTCGTCGGCGTCGGACGCGTCCTCCAGGGCGCCGTTGGCCACGCCCTCCCAGGACGCCGGGATCCGCAGCGTCCAGCGCACGGAGGCCTTCAGGTTCGGCTGATCGAAGACGGGCAGGCTGAAGTGCGCCCGGTCGGGCACGAAGAGCGTGTACAGGAACTCCTCGTTACGGTTCAGGGCGTCGTCACCGGCCGTGTACGTGAGCTCCAGCCGGTTCGACCCCTGGCTCAGCGCGGCGCCTGGGACCACCACGTGATCGTTCACGGGCTCCCACGCGACTTCGGTCCCGTTCAGGCGGACGGAGCTGACACGCGCCTCCGGCTCGGTGAAGTCCACGACCAGCGGGTGGCCCTCGGGATCGTCCAGGTGGAAGCCGATGGTGGTCCGGCCTTCGATGCCGTCCTCCAGGCCCTCCGGAATGGCCAGGTCGATGTCGTACGAGACGTCGGACAGCGTGCGGGCCCGATGCTGGGCGAGCTCCCACGCCACGCCCATCTCCGTCGGCGGAGGCGACGGCTGGCGGCAGCCGGCGAGGGCGGCGACGCCCAGGGCGGAAAGAATCAATCCGGCGTGGGTGGGCTTGGGCATTGAGGTCTCCGTGTTGCGTGGGCGCGGCCAGGGTCGCCGCCCCTCTCCCGGCGCTCGGCCTCGACAGTCTGCCCATCCGCGGCGCGTCCGTCCAGTTCGGGCTCCGGTCCCGGTGGCGTGTCCCGGAGGCTGGGCGGCGAGCTCAGGTGCCCTTCGGCCCGGTCTTCGACATGGCCTGGATGACCTCCTGCTCGTCCACGGTGGCCCGCTTCGGCGCGGCGGGCGTGATGAGGGACACCACGGTCTGGCCGGCGGCGGGGCTCAGGGACGCGTCGGCGCTGAAGACGCCGACGAGCCGGCGATCCTCGATGAGGAAGATGGGTGTG
This sequence comes from uncultured Gemmatimonadaceae bacterium, assembly GCA_964350235.1. Classification (GTDB taxonomy): domain Bacteria; phylum Gemmatimonadota; class Gemmatimonadetes; order Longimicrobiales; family Gaopeijiaceae; genus JAWLHJ01. The sequence goes on from CAYGKI010000018.1 coordinate 1,819, forward strand.
GCCCTGCCTTCGTGCTCCTCGAGGTAGTCGCGGAAGGTGAACGCTTCGGTGAGGGGCGTGTTCCTGAACGACCCTCCGGACAGCATGCCCTCGGACGCGGTGATGAAGGTGAACTCGGGACTCACGAGCAGCCGGGCGCGTGGGCGGGTGGCCGCCTCGAGGTCGCTTCCCCGGGTGGGGGCGAGCTGATAGACCTGGGCCCGATCCCGGGATTCCACGGCGCGAATGGCGGCGAGGGCGTTGAACTCGTCGTTGGGGGTAGCGATGAGCATGATCCCCTTCGACTCCTCGGGCTTGTCGTCCAGGACGCTGGCGCGCACGGCGTCCAGGCCCTCCAGGCGCGCCTTGGTGAGCTCGGAATGGTTGGTGGCGATGAGCTGGACCTCCACCCCGGCGTCCGCCACCGACCTGGCCAGCTCCCGGGCCACGGGGTTGGCGCCGATCATGGTCAGGCCGCCGGGCTTTGCATCCACGACGCCCAGGGCCCGGCCCACCAGCTTGGCGGTGAGGGAGTACAGGGCCACGGTGCCGATGATGACGAAGAACGTCAGTGGCACGAGTCGCTCGGCGTCCACGACGCCCTGCTCCTCCAGGGGGATGGCGAAGACGGACGCCACGGCGGCCGCCACGATCCCCCGCGGAGCCACCCACGCCACGAAGAGCCGCTCGCGCACGGTCAGGTCGGACCCGAGGGTGGAGACGAAGACGGTGAGGGGGCGGGCCAGCAGGACGATCACCGACAGGAACAGGACCTCGGCGAAGCCCACGGACAGCACGTCCTCGATCTCCAGCCGGGCGGCGAGCATGATGAACAGCGCGGCGATGAGCAGGTCCCGGAGCGTCTCCTTGAACGCCACGATGCGATCCACGGGAACGAAGGGCTGGTTGGCCAGCGCGATGCCCATGAGGGTGACGGCCAGGAGCCCGGACTCGGGGCGCATGAGGTCGGAGACCACGAAGGCGGTGACGATGGCAGCCAGCGTGACCGACGCCTGCATGCGGTCGGGGATGAGGTATCCCTTGAGAAGCAGGACCATGGCGCCCGCTCCGATGAGCCCCACCACGCCACCGACGCCCAGGGTGGACGCCACCGCGCCCACGCCTCCGGTGAGCGATCCGTCGCCGGCGATGAGGATGTCGAAGACGATGACGGCCAGCGTCGCCCCGATGGGATCGATGAGAATCCCCTCCCAGTTCAGCACCGTGCGGAGGCGCCGCTTGGGCCGCACCGAGCGGAGCAGGGGGCCCACCACGGTGGGGCCGGACACGACCACCACGGCGCCCAGGAGGATGGCGATGCCCGGAGCCAGGTCCAGGATGAGGATGGCGGCGCCCGCGACGATGGCCCACGTGATGAGCATCCCCGTGGTGATGAGGCGCCGGACCACGGCGTGATGACCCCGGATCTCGGAGATGGAGAGCGTCATGCCCCCCTCGAAGAGGACCACGCCCACGGCCAGGGGAACCAGGACGAAGAAGAGCTCACCGAACATCTCGTCGGGACGGACCAGGCCGGTGACGGGGCCGGCGATGAATCCGAAGATCAGCAGCGGCAGGATGGACGGCGTCTTGAGCTTCGCGGCGAGCCATTGGGCGCCGATCCCGAAGACGAAGACGGCGGCGATGCCGATGAGGAGCTCGGAGTGGGTCAAACGGAGATGGCCCGGGGGACGGAGTCACGTGGGTGGACCGACATGATGGGTTCGCCGGGCGCCGAGCGTAAGGGGAGGACCCGTGCGGAGCGCCGCCGGTCCGGGACCCTCGAGGCGGGGAGCTCGGGGATGCCTCAGCCGGTGCGCGCCACGCCGGGACGACCGGCTTCCACCCTCCAGCTGGAGGCGGTGCGGATGGGCGCGCCGGGACGGCTGACGTAGTCCACCGTCCGGTAGTCGGTGGCCCAGGCGTCGGGGGCCACGCTGCAGCGGACATATCCTCGCCTGCTGTTCTGCCAGTGCAGATGCGGGTTGGCGTCCATGGCGTCGCGCACGGCATCGAAGATCTCGGCGCCGTCGCCGCTGGAGCTGATGGAGGTGCCGACGAACTCGGTCCCGATGACGGGCCGGTCGGGTCGGTCGAACCCGGCGTGCAGATCGTTCACCCAGTTGGAGTGGATGTCCCCGGTGAGCACGATGGTCCGGCCCGGTGCGCGCTCGGCCACGGCGCCCAGGAGCCGATCCCGCGCCACCGGGTATCCGCTCCACTGGTCCATGGAGGTGGCCGTCTCCGGCCCCGGCTCCCGGTCGAACGGGGCCATCATGATCTGCTGGGCCAGCACCTGCCACGCCGCGTCGTCGCGGGACAGGCGGTCCGTGAGCCAGCGTTCCTGCCGCTCTCCGAGTAGGGTGCGCCGTGGGTCGGCCCAGTCCCCGCACGGGACCGCACGGGTCCCGTCGCCGCATGCCTGATCCGAGCGGTACTGGCGGGTGTCCAGCACGCTCAACGCCGCGGTCCGGCCCCATCGGAACGACCGCCAGATGGTGAGATCGGCCCAGGAGTCGGCCCGCGGAACCCGCACGGGCTGGTTCTCCCACCACGCCTGATACGCGGCGGCGCGCCGGGTCCGCATCTGCTCCTGGCTCTCGCGGTCGTTCTCCCCCACCAGGCCGGCGTAGTTGTTGTCCACCTCGTGGTCGTCCCAGGTGACGATCCACGGACACCGGGCATGGGCCGCCTGCAGGGCAGGGTCCCACTTGTACTGGGCGTACCGGGTGCGGTAGTCGTCGACGGTGACGATCTCCCGTCCGTGGTGGGCGCGGACGCGCCCGGTGTTCGAGGCGTACTCGTAGATGTAGTCCCCGAGGTGCGCCACGAGGTCGATCTCCTCGCGCGCCATGTGCTCGTAGGCGGTGAAGAGGCCCTGCTCGAAGTGCTGGCAGGAGGCCACGGCCATCTCCAGGGGGCTGTCGGCGTCGGCGGCCGGGGCCGTGCGGAGGCGCCCCACGGGGCTGGTGCCGTCGGGGAGGTGGAAGCGGTAGAAGTACCACCGGTCGGGCTCCAGCGCGTCCACGTCCACGTGCACCGAGTACCCCAGCTCGGGTGCGGCGGTGTGCCGGCCCTGGCGGACCACGCGGCCGAATCCCTCGTCGTGCGCCACCTCCCAGTCCACGGCGGTGCGCACGCCGTCCATCCCGCCCATGGGCTCCAGGGGCTGGGGGGCGAGGCGGGTCCAGATGACGCAGCGGTCCGGGAGGGGATCCCCCGAGGCCACCCCCAGCTTGAACGGGTCGTCGACCAGGCGCGGCAGGCGTGTGACCCGCCAGACGTTGGGGACGCCGGCGCAGAGGAATGCGTATCGGGATAGGTCGGCGAGGAAGCGGCGGCGATCCACGATTTCGTCCTTGGTGCGCTGGGTGGGCCTCGGTTCGGATCACGTTCGGACCCGGGCGCATGGGGAGCAACGCCCTGGCCACGAGTTGCGACGGGGCCGTTACGCGCTGGTGCCCTTGGACCCGCGACGGAATCGCGCGAACGTCCTTGAAGGGTCCCCCGACGCGCGTCGGGCACAACGAGTTCGAGACACCCGGGAGCGATGGTCATGACCGCGTCCGAAGACGAGCCCACACCCACACCGTACGAGATGATCGGAGGCGCGGACGCCGTGCGCCGGCTGGTGGACCGGTTCTACGACCTCATGGACGCGGAGGAGGGCGCCGCCCACATCCGGGCCATGCATCCGCCCACCCTGGAATCGTCGCGGGAGAAGCTCCGCCTCTTCCTCACGGGATGGCTGGGAGGGCCCCAGCTCTACGTGGAGCGGTTCGGCCACCCTCGGCTCCGCGCCCGACACCTTCCGTTCCCCATCGGTGAAGCCGAGCGGGACGCCTGGGTGTGGTGCATGGACCGGGCGCTGGACGAGCAGGAGATGCCCGAGGAGCTCCGGACGTTCCTCAAGGCGCGCTTCCAGGCGGTGGCGGACCACATGCGGAACCAGGCGCCCGGGGGCTGACCCCCCGGGCACCGACCTCCCGGGCGCGCCGTGTCCGGTCCGGTCCCGCACCGGACGTCATCCTCCGATGATCCAGCCGATGAGCGTGGTCACCCGTGGGCCTCCGCGTGCCCAGGCCACGGCGACGTTGACGGGGACGTAGATGTCGCCGAACGGCATGGTGGCGCCCACGGCCGTGAGCATGGACGTGGTGGTTCCCCCGTCGCCACTCAGCTGGATGCCGAAGTTGGGGCCGACTCCGAGCTCGAACCCGTTGGGGAACCGGTATCCGGCCAGCCAGGACACCGACAGGTTCCGCATCTCCTGCTCGAAGCCGCCGAAGAGGACGACCCACTCCAGCAGGGCCTGGTTGCCTGCCTCGGTGGAGACGATCTGGTTCTCGAACTGCCAGCCGAACTGGCTCATGAATGCGCTCTCGCCCACCCGCTGGCGGATGTCCGCCACCTGGCCGGTGAAGACCGTCATGCCGAAGCGGGGCCCCGAGAGATGCTGGCGCGGGGGCGTGCGCACCCGGAGGTGCTCGGGGATCTCTTCCACCTGGGCGACCGCCGGGCTCAGGGCACCCTCGAACGACAGGGTCGCCGCGGCCAGGAGGCCGGCCAGGAGGAGCTGGCGCGTGGAAGGTGCCGTCAGGAAGCGCTGCATCGTGAGCATCGGACTTCTCCGTGAAGTAGGGGGTGCGTTCGCGTCACGGATGGACGATGCCCGATGGGCGACCGTGGCTCCTTGCGGGGGGCTACGTACGCGGAGCGGTGAAACGACGTAGTGGTGGGGCGGGTCCTGGCGCATCGGGTCGGGCTACGCGGCGGCGGACGCTACGTACGTGCCGGCGGGGCTCGGGCTACGTGGTCATGCGTACGGAAGGCACGGGGCGAGGAGGACAACGTGGAGGCACACACCACGGACCTCCCACCAGGAGCCAGATCATGTCCCGGCGATACACCATCCAGACCGCGCTCTGCCGGCTGGCGGCCCTCCTCTCCCTGGCCTTCATGGCAGGGGCCTGCGGAGATCTCCCGTTCTCCGTGGACGAGGACGAGTACGGCAACCAATACGGGAACTTCGACCCCACGCCTCCCCATGCATGCACCTCCGCGGGCGCGCTGACTCTGGGCTCTTCGCACGGAGGCTCCATCCAGGACGGGGATTGCGGCCGACATCCCGATGAGCGCTACGATCGCTGGACGCTGTCCTTGGACGCGGCGACAGCGGTGCGCATCGACATGCGTAGCCGTGTCTTCGACACGTTCCTGGAGCTGCTCGACGGGGGTGGAGGCGTCATCGCGATGAACGACGACAGCTACGGGTCGCTGGACTCCAGGATCGTCGTCGTGCTGGCGCCGGGAGACTACGACGTCATTGCCCGGGCCTACGCGCCGGGCATGCGGGGGGCGTACGAGATCGACGTCCAGCTGTCCGAAGGCTGCGGTGGCGAGGCCATCGTCCTGGGCGAGGAGATGGCGGCCGAGATCACCGACGAGGACTGCCTGTTCGATCAGTGGACGCCGGCGGATTCACTGGTGCTGACCCTCGCCGAGGACACGCGGGTGGACTTCACCGTCAAGTCGGCCGACTTCCGCCCCGTCACGGTGGTCCGGGACCGGCGGGGCTGGGACGTGTTCGCCGCGTACGACCATAACGGAGTCGGAACGGCACACGGACGGGTGACGCTGGGCGCCGGCACCTACACCGTTTTCGTCTTCTCCGACGGCCCGGAGCTGGGCGCGTATCAGCTGCTGGTGGAAGAGGTCGGGTGTGATGTCCCGCTTCCCGTCACCCTCGGTGAGACGGTGGAGGGCACTCTGGACGAGCTGGATTGCGTGCGCTCGGGCGGAGCCTTCCGCGACGCCTGGTCCCTGGAGCTCGACGTGGAGCGGTCGCTCCGAATCGACCTGGCCAGCGACGACATGGACCCCTGGGTGGCCGTGCTGGACGAGGACGGCCTGGAACTGGCCCACGACGACGACTCGGGGCCGGGCTTCGACGCCTCACTGGCCGTGACGCTCGGGCCGGGGCGGTACACCATCGTGACGAGCAGCTTCGCGCCCGGGCTGGTGGGTGACTACACGCTGTCGGTGGTGGAGGAGGCGACGGCCGCGGGCGTGGTGGGCGCCGAAGGGGTGGTGGTGGGAGCGGCCGATGTGGCGGGACCGGCGGGTGTGGAGGCGGACGTGGCCCCCAAGGTGGCGCCCGCCATGACGCCGGACACCCAGGCGATAGACCGCGTCCTGGCGCGCCTCGGGACGGGTGCGAAAGGCGGCCGCTGAGGCGACGCTACGCCGGGGTTGGCGCGCCGACGGGGCAGGTGGCCCGCCGGCGCGCCCGCTCCGTCAGCGCGCCCGCCCCTCCAGCACTTCCGCGATGGCGTCCAGGCCGACGCCGGCGGCCCGGGCGGCCACCAGCACGTGGTAGACCAGGTCGGCCGCTTCCTCGGGGATGCGGTCGGCTTCGCCCTTGGCCAGGGCGGTCACCAGCTCGGCGCACTCCTCGCCCAGCTTCTTCAGCCTGAGGTTCTCGTCGGTGAGGAGCTTCACCGTGTAGCTGCCTTCGGGGCGCTCCGCCGCCCGGCGGGCCAGCACGGCGTCCAGCCGGTGGAGGACGGACGGGGCGCTCGCGGCGTCCGCCGGCGTCGCCCCTTCGCCGAAGCAGGTGGCCTCTCCGGTGTGGCAAGCGGCCCCTTCCTGACGCACCACGGCCAGCACGGTGTCGGCGTCGCAGTCCCCGTGGAGGCGGACCACGTGCTGCACGTGGCCGGAGGTGTCCCCTTTCCGCCAGAGCTCGCCCCGGGACCGGGACCAGTAGTGCATGCGCCCGGAGTCCAGGGAGCGCTCCAGGGCTTCCCGGTTGGCGAAGGCCACCATGAGCACGGCCCCGCTGCCGGCGTCCTGGGCCACCACCGGCACCAGGCCGTCCAGCTTGGAGAAGTCCAGTGCGTCCAGGTCGGCGGCGGTGCGTAGGGTGCGGTCGGTCATGGCATGGTCTCCGGCGTGGCCGTCATTCCTTCACCGCCGGCCGCACGTTGATTTCCCAGTCGGTGAGCCGGGTCTTGAGCTCGCCGACGGTGGTGAGGCCGTCGTGGAGGATGCCCGCCACCAGGGCGGCGGAGGCATGGCCCTCCTTGAAGGCGTCGCGGAGGTGCTCGGCGCGTCCGGCACCACCGGAGGCGATGACCGGCACGGGCACCGTATCCGCCACGGCGCGGGTGAGCGCCAGGTCGTAGCCGCTCCGCGCGCCGTCCTGGTCGATGGAGGTGAGGAGGATCTCACCTGCCCCGCGCTCCTCCAGCTCGGCGGCCCAGGCCACGGCTTCCAGCTCGGTGGGCTTGGATCCGCCGTGGGTGTAGCAGCGCCACCGGCCATCGTCTTCCTTGGCCGCGTCGATGCTGGCCACGATGCACTGGCTGCCGAAACGCTCGGCGCCCACCGCCACCAGCTCCGGGTCTCTCACGGCGGCGCTGTTCACGCTGATCTTGTCGGCGCCGGCGCGAAGCAGCGGCCCGATGTCGTCGGCGGAGCGGACGCCACCCCCCACGGTGAGGGGAATGAAGAGCCGCTCGGCGGTGCGGCGCACCACGTCCAGCAGCGTGCCCCGGTCCTCCTTGGACGCGCTCACGTCCAGGAACACGATCTCGTCGGCGCCCTCGGCCTCGTACCGCTCGGCCAGCGCCACGGGATCGCCCACGTCGCGGAGGTTCTTGAACTGGGTGCCCTTCACGACGCGACCGTCCTTCACGTCGAGACAGACGATGACGCGGGGTCGGAGCATCAGTCCACCCGCTCCACGGCCACCGAGCCCTTGGTGCTGAACACCCGGTCGCCTTCCACCAGCGCCTGGCGGAGGGCCAGGCCGGTGGCCTTCACCGCCGCCTCCACCATGTGGTGCTTGTCCTTCCCACGGATGACGCGGACGTGGAGGGTGGCGCCCAGGTTCACCGCCAGCGACTGGAGGAAGTGCTCGTACAGGCGCGACGGGAGCGGGCCCACGTAATAGGGGCGCCCGCCCACGTCGATGGCGGCCTCCACCAGGGCCTCGTCCATGGGGACCTGGGCCCATCCGTACCGCGTGGCCCGCTCGGGGACCTCGTCCTTCAACGCCTGGCCCAGGGTGATGGCCACGTCCTCGACCAGGTGGTGGCGCAGGTCACCTGTGGCCTCCAGGTCGATGTCCACGCCGGAATAGCGGGCCAGCGTCTCCACCATGTGGCCCAGGAACCGGTCCTCCACGCGGACGCGGGACTCGCCGGTTCCGCGCTTCACGTCCATGAGGATGTGGGTCTCCCGGGTCTCGCGCTTCAGCTTGCTCATGGGGTCTCCTTGGTGGATGGTGCGGTGGAGGCACCGCGCGTGTCGTCGTCGGGCGCTCGGCGGGGCGATCCGCCCCAGCGCGGCGCCACGGCCGACGGGTCCAGGGTCTCGGTGTAGAGGGCCATGCCCAGGACGGCGCCCGCCGCTCCGCGCTCGTCCAGGAAGGCCAGCTCGTCCAGGGTGGTGACGCCGCCGGAGATCCACGCCGGGTGCGGGCACGCCTCCACCACCCGTCCCACGGCGCCCCGGTCGATGCCCTCCATCCGGCCCTCTCGGCCCACGTCGGTGGACAGGACCCCCGCCAGGGGGAGCTCCGTGATGTCCGACATGAGCTGATCCACGGAGAGGCCCGACTCCTCCGTCCAGCCCTTCCGGAGGACCTGACCGTCGCGGTGATCCAGCGCCAGCATGAGGCGCCCGGGGTTCCGGCCTGCTTCCATGGCGAGCCACGTCATGTCGTCGATGGCCCGGGTCCCCACGATGACCCGGTCCGCGCCCGCCTCCAGGAGCGCGTCGATGCGCGCTCCGTCTCGGACGCCGCCGCCCACCTGCGTTTCCGCGGGCGTGGCGGCCAGCAGCTTCTTCAGAACGGGCAGGTTGTCCCCGTCGCCCAGCGCCGCGTCCAGATCCACGAAGTGGAGCGTACCGAAGCCGGCCCGCCACCAGCGCTCCGCCACCGCCACCGGATCCGGAAGGGAGACGCGCTCGTCCTCCGGCCGGCCGCCCACGAGCTGGACGCAGCGTCCTCCGCGAAGGTCCACGGCCGGTGCGGCGATCACGACGCACCCCCCGTGACGCGCAGCTCCACCTGCTGGACGAAGTTCCAGATGATGCGCCGCCCGGCGTGGGAGCTCTTCTCCGGGTGGAACTGCATCCCCCAGCTGTTCCCCTTCCGCACGGCGGACGCGAAGCGCGTGCCGCCGTACTCGGACCAGGCGATGACGTCCGCGTCGTCGTCGGGGACGCACACGTACGAGTTGGCGAAATAGGCCACCAGCGGCCCGACGCCGTCGAAGACGGGGTCCCGGGTGGTCTCCACGTCGTTCCATCCCATCTGGGGCACGATGGGCGCGTCGATGAGCGCCACGCGGCCCGGGATCAGGCCGATGCCGTCTCCCTCGGACTCGTCCGACGACTCGAAGAGCAGCTGCATGCCCAGGCAGATGCCCAGGCAGGGGAGGCCTCCGGCCAGGGCTTCCCGCACCGGAGTCCGGTCCCGGGGCAGCGCGGCGGCGGCTTGTCCGAAGGCTCCGACCCCCGGGAGGACGAGGGCGTCCAGGGCCAGCGCCCGGTCCCAGTCGGCGGTGACTTCCACGTCGGCGCCGGCGGCCTCCAGGGCCTTGCCCAGGGAGTGGAGGTTGCCGGCTCCGTAATCGTACAGCGCGATGTTCATGCGTCGGAGCTCTTCGAGGATGTGTGCCCGTCCGCCGGGCCGCCCGGCAGCTCGGGGAAGGCCGCGTCCAGCGCCGCGAGGAACCGCGCCACGGCATCCAACGGACCGACGGTGACCCTGAGTCCCTCACCCAGG
>CAYGKI010000018.1:11606-14051 GCA_964350235.1 uncultured Gemmatimonadaceae bacterium
GACGCCCACGCCCTCCCGCCGGAGCGCCGCCATGTCGGCGTACGCGTCGCCGGTGGGCGCCTGGAACAGGATGAAGTTGGCCTGGGAGGGGATGGGGTCCAGACCCCGGGCTTTCAGCGCCGCGTGGAGCCGGGCGCGGTTCTCCCGCACTTCGGCCACGATGCCCGGGAGCCAGCCCTCCTGGTCGCGTACCGCGGCGGCCACCGCCTCGGCGGCCAGGCGCGCCACCTTGTAGGGGCCACGGGACTTCTCGATCTCCAGCGCCGTCTCCGGGGTGGCCACGCCGAAGCCGCAGCGGAGGCCGGCCAGCCCGTAGGCTTTGGATGCCGTGCGGGCCACCAGCAGGTTGGGGACGCGGGCGCCCAGCGTGATCCAGCTGTCCTCGGCGAAGTCGGCGTACGCCTCGTCCAGCACCACCAGGGGGCGCGGGGGGGCGTCCGCCGGCGTGCCCGCTCCTTCCAGGCCCGCCCGCTCCAGGAGCCCGTCGAACCAGGCGCGGGGCGCCACTTCGCCGGTGGGGTTGTTGGGGCGGCACACGTACACCAGCGCGGGGCCACCCTCCAGGAGCGCGCCGGGGTCGGCCAGGGCATCCGCCCACGGCACGGCGCGGGCCTCCATGCCGTTCATGCGCGCCAGCGGCTCCACCATGGAGAAGGTCGGGGCGGCGTAGGAAACGAAGGCGCCGGGGCCGCTGGCGGCGCGGAACGCCGAGTCCAGCACGTCGTCGGAGCCCGCCCCCGTGGTGACGCAGTCGGCGGGCACGCCGAAGCGCTCCGCCACCGCGTCCCGGAGCACGTCGGCGTACAGCTCGGGATAGCGGGCCAGGTCGTCGGTGCCGGCGGAGCGGATGCGCGCCAGCGCGCCGGGATGCGTGCCCCAGAGGTTGGTGTTGTCGCTCAGGTCCAGCGCCACGGGCTCGCGGTCCGGGTCGTACCGGACCAGCGCCTTGTAGTCGTCTCGAGGGAAGCTCATGCGTCGGATCTCCTTCCCCGACCGTCGGCCGTCCGCGCCCGGGCCGCCGCGGCATGCGCCGGAAGCCCCTCGGCCTCGGCCAGCAACGCCACGTCCCCGGCCAGGGCGGCGGCGCCGCCCTGGTCGATCTCCTGGATGGTGAACGACCGGAGGAAGTGCTGGGTGGAGAGGCCGGAGAAGCTCCGCGCCCGCCCCGACGTGGGGAGGACGTGGTTGCCCCCGGTCATGTAGTCGCCGTAGGCCACCGAAGCCCATGGGCCCACGAACGTGGTGCCTGCGGTGGGGATGCGGCGGGCCACGGCGGCGGCATCGGCGGTCATCACCGAGAGGTGCTCCGGGGCGTACCGCACCGTGAAGTCCACGGCGTCCTCCAGGGTGTCCGCCACCAGGATGGCGCCGGCGGCCTCGAACGCCTGCCGGCAGATCTCGGCGCGCGGGGCGTCGGCGAGCTGGCGGGCCAACGCTTCCCCGGTCTCCCGGGCCACCCGCTCGGACGTGGTCACCAGGACGCAGGCGGCGTCCGGGTCGTGCTCGGCCTGGGCCATGAGCTCGGTGGCGGCGAGCCACGGGTCGGCGCTGTCGTCGGCCAGCACCACCACCTCCGACGGCCCCGCCGGGCTGTCGATGACCACGTCGCCGGCCACCTGGGCCTTGGCTTCCGTGACCCAGCGATTCCCGGGCCCCACGATGGCGTCCACCCGGGGCACGGTCTCCGTGCCGAAGGCCAGGGCGGCCACCGCGCCGGCCCCGCCCACGGAGAAGAGCCGGTCCGCCCCGCCGATGGCGCATGCCGCCAGGACCTCCGCGGGCGGGCGCCCGTCGGGTCCCGGAGGGGAGCACACCACCACTTCCTCCACGCCGGCCGCCTTGGCCGGCACCACGCCCATGAGCACCGAGCTGGGGTAGGCTGCACGCCCCCCCGGGGCGTACACGCCCGCCCGGGCCACCGGCACCGAGACCCGCGTCACCCGCACGCCGGGCTCCACCTCCACGCTCACCTCGCCGGGCACCTGCGCGGCGTGGAACGTCCGGATGTTGCGGGCGGCCCGCTCGAGGGCTGCGCGCACGGGCCCGCTCAGGCCGTCCAGGGCCTCCTTCCAGGCCTGGCGAGGCACCTCCACGGAGGCGAGGGTCACCCCGTCGAATCGCTCCGCCATCTCCAGCAGCGCCGCGTCACCCCGGGCCTTCACGTCGTCCATGAGGGCGGCCACGGTGCTGCTCACGCGGCCCCCGTCGCCCAGGTCCCGCTCCAGCAGGTGGGCGACGGCGGAGGCGTCCAGATCCCCCAGGCGGCCCTGGGCGAACAGGTTGACCGGGGCCGGGCCGTCGGCCATGGACCCGCCCGGCGAGGAAGCGCCGTCGCTCACGGCATGAGCCTCTCGATGCGGGTCACCAGGATCCCCTCGGCGCCCAGCTCCTTCAGCTTGGCGATGGTCTGGTACACCTGGTCCGCGTCCACCACGGCGTGGGCGG
>CAYGKI010000018.1:14061-18603 GCA_964350235.1 uncultured Gemmatimonadaceae bacterium
GGCGGCGACCCAGGCGCCGTCGTCGGCCACTTCCACGATGGTGGGGCCGTTGATGCCGGGGAGGATCCTCCGGACCTCGTCCATCTGCGCCCTGGGGACGTTGGTCATGAGGTAGCGCTTGGCCGCGGCACGCAGCACCGACTCCAGCGCCGTGGAGAGGACCTCCACCTCGTTTCGGACGGCCTCGTTCGCCAACGCCGTGGGGCTGGCGATGAGCGTGGCCTCCGAGTGGAGGATGGTGTCCACTTCCCGGAGCCCGTTCACCCGGAGGGTGGACCCGGTGGAGGTCAGGTCCACGATGACGTCGGCCACGCCCAGGTGCGGGGCGATCTCCGCGGCACCACTCACCGTGGCGATCTGGATGGGGATGCCCAGGGACTCGAAGTACTCGCGGGCGGAGCGGGGGAACGAGGTGGCCACCCGGGTGCCCGGCGGCAGGTCCCGGGCGGACTTCACCGGGGACTCGTCCTTCACCGCCACGATGAGCCGACACTTGCCGAAGCCCAGATGCAGGATCTCCTCCACGTCCCGGCCGCTCTCGGACACCAGGTCCGAGCCGGTGACGCCCAGCTCGGCGGCGCCGTCGGCCACGTACTCGGGGATGTCCTGGGCCCGCACGAAGATGGCCTGGAAATCCTCGCCCAGGGACGCCACCAGCGCGCGATCGGCGCGGAAAGCGGCCTTGAGCCCCGCTTGCTCGAAGAGCTCCAGGGTCTGTTCGCTGAGCCGTCCCTTGTTGGGGATGGCGATGCGGATGCGTCGGTCTCTCGTCATGGATCTGCCTCTTGGACTACCTGCCAAACAAAAAACGCGACCCGTCTCTCGGACGGATCGCGGTGGGGTGTCTCGCTGGAACGCACTCCTAGGCGCGCACCGACCTCCCGCCGCCCGTCCGGGCCGCGTGATGGTGATGATGCCGATGCGCGTGGAGATTGCCGTTCATGGGGCGGAAGCTGACGCGCGGCGGGGGAAGCGTCAACCCCGAAGGCACCGGCGAGAGGGCCCGTCTCGGGCCCTGGCCCTCGACGTTGTATCATCATGCCATGTCAGACTCGCTCGCCCCCATCCGGATTCGCGGCGCACGCCAGCACAACCTGAAGAACATCGACGTCGACCTGCCGCGACGCGCGTTCTCGGTGGTGACGCGTCCGTCGGGGTCGGGGAAGAGCTCGCTGGCGCTGGACACCCTGTTCGCGGAGGGACAACGCCGGTACGTGGAGTCGCTCTCCACCTACGCCAAGCAGTTCCTGGAGCGGATGGAGAAGCCCCACGTCGATCTCATCGAGGGGATCAGCCCGGCGGTGGCCATCGAGCAGAAGAACCCCACCAAGACCAGCCGGTCCACGGTGGGGACGGCCACCGAGGTGTACGACTACCTCAGGCTCCTGTGGGCCCGGGTGGGGCACACCCACTGTCCGGAGTGCGACCGACGGGTCATGCCCGACACGGTGGGGTCGGCCACCGACGCCGTCCTGGCGCTGGAGCCGGGCTCGCGCGTCCAGGTGACCTTTCCCCTGGCCCGGGGCGAGAAGCTCACCCACGAAGCCATCGTCGAGAACCTCCGGGCCATGGGCTTCGTGCGCCTGTTGGCGGACGGCGAGCTGGCCGACCTGAGCGCACCCGACGCCACCACGCCCGGCGGGCTGGGCCACGACCTCACCGCCGCCGAGGAGCTCCTGGTGGTGGTGGATCGCCTGAAGGTGGATGCCGACGACCGCGAGCGGCTGGCGGACTCGCTGGGGACCTGCTTCGTGGAGGGGGAGGGAGAGGCGGTGGTCATCCTCTCTCCCCGCGACGGACCGGAGTCGCGGCTCCTGTTCACCGAGCGGTTCCGGTGCCCGGACCACCCGGAGATCGACTTCAAGCGGCCGTCGCCCCAGCTCTTCAGCTTCAACAATCCCTACGGCACCTGTCCTACCTGCACCGGCTTCGGCGCCACGCTGGAGTACGACGACGACCTCATCGTGCCCGATCCGGACAAGAGCCTGGCCGACGGCGCCGTAGACCCGTGGTCCAAGCCCCGCTACAAGAAGGAGCGGGCCAAGCTCGAGGCCTTCGCCAAGGAGCGCGGCGTCTCCCCGAGGAAGGCGTGGAAGGAGCTTCCCGAGGACTTCCGGGAGTCCGTGCTCCGGGGCAACAAGCGGAAGGACGGGTTCCGGGGCGTGGTGCCGTTCCTCGTGTCCCGGGAGAAGAAGAAGTACAAGCAGTACATCCGCGTCTTCCTCAGGCAGTACCAGACGCCCCGCACATGCCGGGAGTGCGACGGCGGGCGGATCCGAAAGGAGGCACGGTGGGTGCGGGTGGGCGGGCGCGACATCGCCCGGGTGAGCGCGCTGCCGCTGGAGGAGCTGCGGCCCTGGATGGCGGCGCTGGCCGGCGATAGGGACGACGGAGCCGTGACCCGGCGAGCCGGGGCCGGCGACGGGCTTCCCACGCCTCTCTCCGAGATGGAGGCCCGCATCGCCGAGACCATCCTCCGGGAGCTCCGGGCCCGGTTGGGCTTCCTGGTGGACGTGGGGCTGGGCTACCTCACCCTGGACCGCCAGACCCGGACCCTCTCCGGCGGCGAGGCGCAGCGCATCAACCTGGCCAACTCCCTGGGCTCCTCCCTGGTGGACACGCTGTACGTGCTGGACGAGCCGACGGTGGGGCTCCACCCCAGGGACACGGGCGCGCTGCTGGGGCTCCTCCGCAAGCTGAGCGAGGCCGGGAACACCGTGGTGGTGGTGGAGCACGACCCCCAGGCCATCCGCATGGCGGACCACGTGGTGGAGCTCGGGCCGGCGTCGGGAGAGCAGGGCGGCCAGGTGGTCTACGTCGGTCCCCCGGACGGCCTGGAGGAGCAGGACACCGCCACGGGCCGGTACCTGTCGGGCCGCTCGGGGGTGCCTCTGCCCGAACGGAAGCGGGACACCCGAGGCCGCTCGCTGGCCTTGAAGGGGGCCCGTCTCCACAACGTCCGGGACGTGGACATCGAGATCCCCCTGGGGACGTTGACCGTGGTCACCGGCGTCTCGGGATCGGGCAAGTCCACGCTGGTCCACGACATCCTCTACCACGCCCTGGAGCGGGCGCTGAGCGGCGAGAGCTCGGCCAAGGAGCATCTGGGTGAGGCCGTGGGCGCCTACGACGCGCTGGAAGGCGTGAGCGCCATCGACGACGTGGTGTTGGTGGACCAGTCGCCCATCGGGCGGACGCCGCGGTCCAACCCGGTGACGTACGTGAAGGCCTGGGACCACATCCGGAAGATCTTCGCCGACCAGCAGGTGGCGAAGGAGCGGGGCTACGGGCCCGGCCACTTCAGCTTCAACACCACGGGCGGGCGCTGCGAGGAGTGCAAGGGCGCGGGCTACGTGGAGATCGAGATGATCTTCATGGCCGACGTCTACGTCCCGTGCGACACCTGCAACGGGAAGCGGTACGGCCGGGAGATCCTGGACGTGAAGGTGAAGGGGAAGACCGTCGCCGACGTCCTGGAGCTCACCGTGGACGAGGCCATCCGCTTCTTCATCCGCGAGCGGCGGCTGGGGAAAGCGCTCTGGCACCTCCAGCAGGTGGGCCTCGGCTACCTCCGCCTGGGGCAGCCGGCGCCCACCCTCTCCGGGGGAGAAGCCCAGCGCCTGAAGATCGCTCGGGAGCTGTCGGGCGCCGCCGGAAAGCAGGGGCGGAAGCTGTACATCCTGGACGAGCCCACCACCGGGCTTTCCGGCGAGGACGTGGGCAAGCTGGTGGGCGTGCTGGAGCGTTTGGTGGACGCCGGGAACACCGTTCTGGTCATCGAGCACGACATGGAGGTGGCCAAGGTGGCGGACTGGATCATCGACATGGGCCCGGGCGCCGGGGCGCGGGGCGGGGAGGTGGTGGCCATGGGTCCGCCGAGCACCGTGGCGGGGGTGCCGGGGAGCGCCACGGCGAGGTATCTGGCGGAGGTCCTGGACCGGACTGTGGAAAAAGTCTGAAACGCCTTGTGGCGCGCCGATTTCCGGCGGGCCGGCGGGGTTGCCGCGGACGCGCGCGCGAGGTTATTTTTCACGGTCTCCGGAACCCTCTCCGCGACGCCCCCGCGCGGGCGCCTCGACATGCTCGGGACGCCCCTATCGCGCCCGTCTCCCGTCGGCCCTCGTGGGCATGGAAGGCGTGGCCCGCCGGCCGGCAACGAGGGCGCGCGCGTTCCGAAGCTTCGTATGCCCGGCGCGGGCTCATGAACGGTGGACTCCGCGCGTATCTCAGATCAGGAAGAATCCGGTATGGCTGACGAGCCCGAGCTCGTGATGGGTGGTGGAGGGGGCGGGGAGACCGTCCTGGCGCGGCTTCTAGAGGACGAGATGCGGGAGTCGTTCATCGACTACTCGATGAGCGTCATCGTACAGCGGGCCCTCCCCGACGTCCGGGACGGCCTGAAGCCCGTCCACCGGCGCATCCTCTACGCCATGAGCGAGCTCGGCCTGGGGCCGGGCCGGGCGTACAAGAAGAGCGCGACGGTGGTGGGAGACGTGCTGGGCAAGTACCACCCCCACGGTGACTCGGCGGTCTACGACGCCA
>CAYGKI010000019.1:0-14361 GCA_964350235.1 uncultured Gemmatimonadaceae bacterium
GCCGGCTCGACCACGCGTGTCGAGGCTCTCCTCGATCTCGCTCGACGGACGGAGATCAACACGTTCGTGATCGACATCAAGGACGCCACGGGGTACGTGAGCCACCGGAGCCAGCTTCCGCTCGCTCAGGAGATCGGTGCCACCGGTGAGATCCGCATTCGGGATCTGCCCGGCCTGCTGGCGAGGCTGGAGGAGGAGGGGATCTACCCCATCGCCCGGATCGTCATCGTGAAGGACCCGCTGCTCATCGCGGCCCGCCCTGAGCTGGCGGTCCAGGACACCGCGGGTGGGGTCTGGGTGGACAGCAAGGAGATCATCTGGCTGAATCCCTTCCAGCGCGAGGTCTGGGAATACCACCTCGATCTGGCCAAGGAGGTCGCCGGCATGGGCTTCCCCGAGATCCAGTGGGACTACGTGAGGTTCCCCGATGCCCCCCGCTCCGACCTGGACCGCGCGGTGTTCACGGGGGCGGACGGGCGGACCAAGGCCCAGGGCATCCGCGCCTTCCTGAACCACGCGCGCGCCGAGCTGGCTCAGATGGGCGTGATGTCCACCGCGGACGTGTTCGGCATGACGACTTCGGCGTCGGGTGACATCGGCATAGGGCAGGTTTGGGAAGCGTTCATCGACGTGGTGGATGCGGCCCTTCCCATGGTGTACCCCAGCCACTATTGGCAGGGGAGCTTCGGGCTCCAGTCGCCCAACGCCCACCCCTACGAGACCGTGTATCGGGCCATGCGCGACGCCTACAGGCGGTCGGCGGCGGTGGAGGGTGCCGGTTTGGCGCGTCCGTATCTCCAGGACTTCACCCTGGGTCAGCCCCGGTACGAGGCGCCGGAGGTCCGTGCCCAGATCGAGGCCACCTACGACGCGGGCTTCGAGGAGTGGGTCATGTGGAATCCGGGGAGTCGCTACACCGAGGGGGCGTACGCTCCGGAGTCGGGGTGGCCCTTCGATGCAGAGCCTCTCATCCGCGTGGCCGGGGGCATCCACCCCGTCTCCCGGCGTCACCTCGTCATCGACTCGGTGCGCGCCGCCGAGTCCCGGACGGACGCGCGCGCCCGGTCCATCACCGATTCGCTGAACGCCGCCGTCCTGGATTCCACGGGCGTGCAGCCACCGATGCCGGAGACGATGGAGGAGCCCGGTGGTGACGTGCGACCGGACCTGCCGGGGGCCGGCGACCCCGCCGTTCCCGATACCGTCCCGAGCGAAGCGACGGACACGGTACCCGCCCCGGTGCTCGACACCGTGCCTGGTGTGCCCGCGGACACCTCGGGTGCGGCGACGCCGGACTCGGTGCCGGTACCCTAGCGGCTCAGGCGGGCCGGGCCGCGGCTACTCGGAGACCAACGCCTCCCGGGGTGCGATGCGCGTGGCTTTCCTCGCCGGAGCCCAGGTCGCCGCGAGGGCCACCAGCGCCAGGACCGCGGCGGGGACTACGAAGTGCAGGGGATGGGCGGCTTCCACGCCGAAGAGCAGCGCCTGCAGGAAACGCGCGAGCGCGGCGCTCAACGCGATGCCGACGGCGATTCCCGCGGCGGTCAGGCGGAACCCCTGTCCGAGGACCAGTCGCGCCACCCGCTCGGGGCGAGCGCCCAGCGCAATGCGGACGCCGATCTCGCGCGTGCGCCGCTCCACCGAGAACAGCACCAGCCCGTAGATCCCCAGCAGTGCCAGGATCAGTGCCACGCCTGCGAAGGACCCGACGATGAGCAGGTTGAAGCCGTATCCCGCCACACTCTCCTCGAAGCGATCCCCAAGGGACTGGACGGAGGGTACGGGGAGGCCGGGATCCACGCTCCAGACCGCCTCCCGGATCAGGCGCTCCGTTGGGGGCGGGACGTCGGGCCTGAACCGTACCACCAGGTTCACCCACGGCATCACGCCCGGGTCCGGAATGAAGAAGACCGGAGCGGGCACGGCTTCCAGGGCGCGATCCTCGACGTCACGGACCACCCCCACCACGCGCCTGTAGTTGCGGCCGTCCCATCCCATTCCGATGCGCTCCCCCACGGCGGCACGAGGGTCGCCGAACAGGAGGCGTGCCATGGCTTCGGTGAGCACGACCACCATCTCGCCGTCCTCGTCGTAGTCGGACCCCTGGAGGGTGCGCCCGGCCATGGGGGTGAGCCCCGCCGCCTCGAAGAACCCCGACGATACGGCTCGCCAACGGACGAACGGCGCGGTGTCCGGATCCGTGGGACGCCCGTCCACGTTGACGTCGATCATGGTGCTCATTCCCGAGAACGGGAGCACGTTGCTGCTCCCCACGGCGACGACGGACGGGAGTCCGGCCAGGGCTCCGACGATGGCGTCGCGCGTGACCCGTCTCTCGTCCTGCGTGTACCGGTCGCCGGACATCATCAGGGGGACCACCGTGGCGTGTTCCGTCGGCAGGCCGGGATCGGCGTCCTGGAGTGCTAGAAAGCTGCGTCCCAGCGCGCCTGCTCCGAAGAGCAGCGTCACCGACAGCGCCACCTGGGCCGCGACCAGCGCGCCCCGGAGCCGGTGGCCTTTGCCGCCGACGGTTCCTGCGCCTCCGCGGGCCGACAGCGCGTCACGCAGCACGTGGAGCACGGGCGTCAGGCCGAATAGCACGGCGGCCATCAGCGCGACGACGGTGGAGAGCAGGATCACCGCGCCACTCACGGCGGCGGCGTCCAGGCGCGGCGTATCCGGCGGGCTGAGCGCCTGAAGCACGGGCAGGAAGAGGTAGGCGCACGCCAGTCCCAAGCCCGCACCGAGGCCGGCCAGGAGGACGCTCTCGGTGAGGAGCTGCTGCACCAGTCGACCACGTCCGGCGCCCAGCGTCGCGCGGAGCGACATCTCCCTGCCACGCGCCGATGCCCTGGCCAGAAGGAGGTTCGAGACCGACGCGCACCCCATGAGGAGAAGCAGGGCCACGGCGCCGAGCAGGACGTGGCCGGCCTGTCGGCGCTCGGGGCCGACCCACGCTTCCTTGAGCGGGAGGAGGCGGGCGCCCCAACCTCGATTCGTGGCAGGATAGGCGCGGCCCAGCTCCTCGGCCTCCGCGCTGATCTCGCGTTCCGCCGTCTCCAGCGTGACGCCGTCGGCCAGCCGGCCGATCACCGTATAGTCGTGGTCTTCCCGGGATACGTAGGCCAGCGCCAGGGGTGTCCAGATGTCCACGTCCTCCACGGGCTCCCAGCCCGCGGGCATGACCCCGACGATCTCGTGGGAGATGCCGTCGAGGACCAGCGTCCCGTCCGTGGCGGCCGGGTCCCCTCCGAAGCGATCCGTCCAGAAATCGTGTGACAGCACGGCGAGGGCCTGTGGGGTCGCCCCGGTCTCGCTATCTCCAAAGACTCTTCCGTGGATGGGACCGTCACCGAACAGGGCGAAGAAGTCTCCGGCCACCATGCCGGCCACCACCTGTACGGCCTGGCCGTCCACCGATGTCGCGTAGTCGGCCCTGCTGAACGCCGACAGCTGGCCGACGCCCTGCAGGCGGTCGCGGAAGTCCCGGTAGTTCAGCTCCGAGACGGTGAACGGGACTCCGTTGGGCGAGATCTCGCGCACCAGGACCAGTCGGTCCGAGTCCTCGTACGGGAGTGGGTCCAGCACCACGGCCTTCACCAGAGCGAAGATGGAAGCCGAGGCTCCGATGCTCAGGCCCAGAGTCACGACGGCCGCCGTCGCGAATCCGGGATTCCGCCGAAGCCGCCGGACGGCGAAGGCCACGTCGGCCGCGACACGATCCCAGATCCGCCCCAGCCGCGACCTGCGCGACGAGCGGATACGCGAGATCTCACGCCCGATGGCGTCCGGGTCGCCGAACGCGGCTTCCGCCTGACGGCGAGCCTCCGCCGGATTGACGCCCTGCTCGACGAGTCGGTCCACCCGCTCTTCGATGTGGTGCCTGAGCTCGTCCGCGATGCGAGGGTCCCGAAAGGTCATGCTCCACCCTCTCCCTGGGGTGCCAGGCGTCCCACCGCGGTGACGTAGCGCTCCCAGCGCGCCTCCTCCTCGCGGAGGGCGGCGTGTCCTTCCCGCGTGAGCGTGTAGTAGCGGGCGCGGCGTCCTTTTTCCGAGACGCCCCAGCGTGACGCCAGCCAGCCACGCTTCTCCATCCGATGCAGAGCGGGGTAGAGCGCGCCCTCCTCCACCTGGAGCTCCTGTCGGGTGGTTCTGTGGATATGGTCGAGAATCTCGAACCCGTGGAGCTCTTCGTTCGCCGCCAGGGTCCGCAGGGCGAGGAACTCCAGGGTGCCCTTCAGCACGGCAAGGGTGTCGTCGGTCACGGAGGCCTCCAGCTCGCCGGGCGATGCGTGGACACAGGAAAGTCGAGCGGGGGCCACCCGCCGCGGTGACCCCGGGGCTTGACCTAAGTTCATTAGGCCAAGGTGACCGAAGATGTTGTCCTAAGACAATTAGGTCAACAGGCGTCGACCTAGGCCGCCCCGGCGGAGACGAACTGGAGCTCGTGGAGTCGAGCGTACAGCCCGCCCTTCTCGAGGAGCTGCTCGTGGGTGCCCTGCTCCCTGAGCTCGCCGTGGTGGAAGACCAGGATCCGGTCGGCGTTCTGAACCGTGGAGAGGCGGTGGGCGATGATCAGGGACGTCCGCCCGCGGAGCAGCTCGTCGGTGGCCGCTTCGATGCGCGCTTCCAACGCGGAGTCCACGGAGCTCGTGGCCTCGTCGAGGACGAGGATCTCGGGGTCGAAGGCGAGTGCTCGGGCGAAGCTGACCAGCTGGCGCTCCCCCACCGAGAGCGTGGAGCCTCGCTCACCGAGTCGTTGGTGATACCCCTCCTCGAGACGACCCACGAACGCGTCCGCGCCCACCCGCGCGGCGGCGGACGCCACGGCAGCATCGTCCACCGCCGAGTCCCCGAGGCGGATGTTGTACGCGATGTCCTCGCTGAACAGGAACACGTCCTGGAGCACCAGGCCGATTCTCGCCCGGAGCGCTTCCAGGGCCACGTGCTGGAGGGGGACGCCGTCCAGCAGGATCCGGCCCCGGTCGACGTCGTAGAAGCGCATGAGGAGGTTGATGAGCGTGGTCTTCCCGGCGCCGGTATGCCCGACGATGGCGACCTTCTCGCCGGGCTCCACGACGAAGCTGACGTCCCGGAGCACCCAGTCCGGCGTTCCGTCCTCCTTGCGTCCGTATGCGAACCACACGTCTTCGAACTCGATGCGTCCTCGGGCGTCGGGGGGGAAGGCCACCGGGTCTTCCGGGTCCACCACGTCCAGCTCCTCGTCCAGCAGCTTGAACACCCGCTCCGACGACGCCATGGCGCTTTGCAGGAGATTGTACTTCTCCGAAAGATCCTGGATGGGCCGGAAGAAGCGGCGGGCGTACTGGAGGAATGCGGCCACCACGCCCACGGTCGCGAAGCCGTCGAGGATGCGGAGACCTCCGTACCAGATGGTGAGCGCCAGCGCCAGCGCGGTGAAGAACTCGATGACGGGGAAGAAGAGCGCGTAGTAGGTGATGGAGCGGAGATGCGCCTGCAGATGGTCCTCGTTGAGCTCCTCGTGGCGTCGCTGGTCGGCGCCCTCGCGGTTGAAGAGCTGCACGATGCTCATGCCCGTGATCCGCTCGTGGATGAACGCGTTGAGCCGGGCGAGGCGGACCCTGATGTCGCGGTAGGCGTCGCGGATGCGCGCTCTGAAGAGAAAAGCGGCGAAGGCCACCAGCGGAAGCACGCTGAATGCCACCAGAGCCAGTCGCCAGTTCATCGAGAGCATGGCGGCCACGATGAAGATCAGCGTGAACACGTCGCCGATGGCGGACACCACGCCCGAGCTGAACAGGGTGTTCAGCGTCTCCACGTCGTTGGTGATGCGCGTCATGAGGCGCCCCACCGGGTTCCGATCGTAGTAGCGGAGATCGGCGCGCTGGAGCTTCTCGAAGATCTCGGCGCGGAGGTCGTACATCACCGACTGGCCGATCCATGTGGTCAGGATGTCCTGGAGGTATTCCAGGAAGAATCCGAGCACCGTGATGCCGAGGAAGGCGAGCGCCAGGCGGCCCAGGAAGGTGGCGTCTCCCTGGGGGATGGCGACGTCGATGACCAGCTGGGTGATCCACGGTCCTGCGATCTGGGCGGCCGATGCCAGGGTGAGCACCAGCACCGCTCCCACGACGTACAGCCGGTACGGCCGCAGATATCGCAGGAGCCGGCGCATCAGGCGGGCATCGTAGGCCTTCCCGAGCGCTTCTTCTTCCTGGTGTGTCCCGGGGAGCGCCATGGGCACCGCTACACCGGGGGAGGGAACGGGTTTCGCGGTGGCCTCGGCCCGTCCGCCGCGCTCGCGGCCGGGGTCTAAGCGCCCCTGGTCGCCGCGTTGGCCCGAATGGCCTCGGCCACGAAGCGCGCCAATCCGTTCGCGCGATCGTCGTAGTGGGCGCGGAAGCGCGGGTCCGCCTCGTACATGTCGGCCAGGCCGACGTGCATCTCGAGGCTGCAGGGGTAGAACCAGCGCTCGATGTGCTGGCGTAGCCTCTCCGCCCCCTGCCGAGCCTTCTCCCCGTCGGGCGCCTCGCCGGCCTCGAGGAGCCAGGCCATATGCTCCTCCAGCCCGGGGGCGTTCGACTTGATCGTCTCCCAGTCCGCCTTGCCGTACTTGCGAGCCCGGCGCATGGATTCGGCGTAGGCGTCGGTCTCACCCCAGCGCTCTCGGGATTCCCGGGCGTGCTCGCGGTGGTGCTGCCTCACGTCGTCCGGCGCCTCGCGCAGGTCCTCGAATCCCTCGAACATCTCCTCGTTCGACATCCTCTTTCCTCTCGTGATGGCGTCCAGCATGCGGTCCACGGCCCTGATGACCGCGTCGGTTCTATTGCGTCTCTCCACCAGGAGGGCCCGCTGGGCCTCCAGCTCGGTACGGCGATCCACCGACGGCTCGTCGAGCATCCTCCGGATGGCGTCCAGCGGCAGCCCCAACTCCTTGTACAGGAGGATCTGCTGGAGCCGCTGCAGGTCGTCCGTCGCGTAAAGGCGATATCCGGCGGGGGTCCGGCGGGAAGGCCGAAGAAGCCCGATCTCGTCGTAGTGGTGGAGCGCTCGGACGGAGACATGCGTCATCTCGGCCACTTCGCCCACCGTCCACGCCTCGGTCCTCGTCGTGCTCATCCGTGCTCTTCCGGTGGCCATGGTCCCTTGTCGCCGAGCTGGTACCATACGGCCTCACGTACCGTGAGGGTCAAGGGGAGGACGGTCGTGCGACCTGGCGTGACCCGCGCGGCCGGGATAGGCTCCTCGTGAACGCGTTCCGGCACTTGGCCCGGTGGCGCCAGACGACAGACGGGAGGTGGGGATGAGGAGGAAGCTCGCATTCGGGACCGTGGTGATGGGGATGCTCGTCGGGACCATGTTCCCCGGGATCGCCGCGGCGCAGACGGCCGACGCGGCCCCGGCCGAAGTGGCCAGCCTGGACGGTATCATCGCGGCCTTGTACGACGTCATCTCGGGACCCGCAGGCGAGGCCCGGGACTGGGATCGGTTCCACGGCCTGTTCATTCCGGAGGGCGCGCGACTGGTCCCTTCGGGTCAGGGCCCTCAGGGCCGGCGCGGATATCAGGTATGGACGCCGGAGCAGTACGTGGCGCAGGCCGGATCACAGCTGGAGGCCACGGGCTTCTTCGAGCGGGAGCTCTCTCGCGTGACCGAGGCGTTCGGGAACGTCGTGCACGTGTTCAGCACCTACGATTCCCGACGGACTCCGGACGGGGACGTCTTCGCCCGGGGCATCAACTCCATCCAGCTGTTCAACGACGGTTCGCGCTACTGGATCGTCAGCATCTTCTGGGACTCGGAGCGGGACGGGCAGGCGATTCCCCAGCGGTACCTGGGCGGCTAGCCGGCACGCGTCATCGATCCGCCGGGGCCAGCCTGAGCACGTGCACGCGCTCGACTCCGAGCGCGTCTCTCTGGACCCCCGCCAGGCGCATGCCCGCGGCATCCATGGGCACGAAGCCGTCCGGAACGTCCACCGTCGCCACCAGACGACCGCTGGGTTCCACCACCGACCATCGTCCCCCGCCCATGGCGTCGCCACGCAGGTGGGTGGCGTCGGTGGCCGGATCGTAGTGCTTCAACCAGAAGCGGGCGTCGGCGTCCAACATGACCTCGGCCACGGCGGGAATGGGGTGCGCCTGCACCTCCGCGGGCAGATCCTCGATCCACATGGCCTGATCCCGCTGCTCCAACGCGGGTCGGAGGGCGGCCCACGCCGCGGCGACGTCGGGGGAGGGGATGGGCACGGTGAACGTTCGGACCGGGGCATCGGCGCCGAGCACGTGCACCGCCGCGTCCATCCCGTCCGTGAAGAAGACCGAGTCGTGGAGCACGAAGGCGTGGAGGAACGGAGAGAAGGGGACGACCGCGGCACCTCCTGCCCGTCGGATCCCGTCGAGGGTGCCCAATTCCGCCACGTGCGCGCCGTCCGGACCAAAGCGGGCCACCACCATGCGGTCGGGAAGGATGTCCGTGCCCCCCCGGGGCGATGGGGCGAGGGAGGCTACCGCTGCGCCCCCGTCCGTGAATGTGCCGACGTACACCTCGGCGTTGCCCGCGTCCGACCGGAGGGTGCGCTCCCCGACCCACGTCCCGTCCAGGAGATATCGGGAGATCCGGAACGTGCCGGCGTCGTATGCAAGGAGCGTGTCCGGTGGGTGGAGCTCGAGATGTGCGAGCCAGGTGAACTCGCCCGGCCCCTCCCCGGCTCGCCCCATGGTGGCGGTCACGAGCCCCTCCGCGTCGTAGACGCGGACCGAGCTGCTCCCCCGGTCGGCCACCGCGACACCGCCGGACCCGATGAGGCGCACGGCTCGGATGTCGTCGAAGAGGTACTCCGGAGCTCCTTCCTGCTCACCCACGGCCAGAAGCGGGCTTTCCGCGGCCGACCAGACCGGCGTGCCTTCGGGGCTAGGAGCCTCGGTGCCGCAACCGTGGGCGGCGGTGA
Organism: uncultured Gemmatimonadaceae bacterium; assembly: GCA_964350235.1. Taxonomy (GTDB): domain Bacteria; phylum Gemmatimonadota; class Gemmatimonadetes; order Longimicrobiales; family Gaopeijiaceae; genus JAWLHJ01. Next base: position 8,933 of record CAYGKI010000019.1, read on the forward strand.
GCATGATCAGCGGGACGACCAACGGAACTCTGCGGGCCAGACGTACGGACGGCCGGTTCATGGCACCTCCCTCGACTCGAGTGTCACCGACGTCAGGATATCATGGGGCCCGAGCTGCTTACGCGCACGTGTTCTGCCGTTCCGTGATCACTTCGGTAGACGGACCAGGTACGCCCCCCCGCCCATGTCCACGGCCCAGTCGGCTACGCGGTGGGACAGCCATCCGGTCAAGGCTTCGTGCACGGCATCCTTGATCACCGGACGTCCACCGGCGCTGGCCCCCTTTCCCGTGATGATCCGCACCACGCCCCCAGGCGAGCGCACCGCGTGGGTGTCGAGAAACGCCTCGAGGCGCTGCTCGGCGGGCTCGAGCCTGTACCCGTGGAGGTCGAGCTGGTCTGATATCACCGCGCCATGAAGGGTGCGCGGCCCCGCCGTCGTGGGCCCCGCGGTTCTTCGCTTGCCCAATGCTCAGCCCCCTCCCGCGGTGGCGCGGCGGTGGCGCTCCACGCGCCAGGCCCAGAATGGCAGAATCCAGAGGCCCGCCGTGACCCAGGCGACGGCTGCGGGACCCGGGGGCGGAGGAGAGAACGGGCCCGCCGCCCAGATGACCCCCACCAGCGTAACCAGCGCCAACAGCCCCGCCGTCCCGGTGGCGTCCCGGGACGGGAATCGCCGCGTGTAGACCCACGCGGCGCCCAGGAAGAGGAATCCCTCCAGGAGAAGCGTGCCGGGTACCGAGTTCCAGAGCCCCAGGCCGACGGTTGGTCCGGACGGCCAAAGCGGGAGGTCGGGTCGGTGGGTCACGGCGTCCAGGATCCAGTGGCTCACGACCACGAGTCCCAGCAGCCCCGCGACCCTGGTGCTCATCCCCAACCCACGGGCCACACCCGCCGCGAGCAAGCCCCATACGCCCACCATGAGCAGGCTGTGACTCCATGGGTAGGACTGGAAGTCCAGGGGGGTGAAGGCGGTGGCACCCGGCTCGACGGCCACCGTCTCCGCACCGGCGAGGAGCAGGATCGGCCAGATCAGATCGATGCCGAACGAGGCGGCGACCAGGGCGCCGAGGGGAGCCTTTGGCTCGGCGCTCTTGGCGGCGAGAGCGACGCCCAGGTGTCCTGCGAACATCTCGTCTCCTTTGTTCTCTCGGTCAGGCCTCGAGCAGGGACCGGAGCATCCTCAGATCCCCACGACACCGTCGACGCATGATGATCTCGAAGAACGGGCCGACGAGGCGGAGCGGACCTTCGGGCTCTCCCACGTTCCGAAGGGTCATGCGGGTGTGTCCGTCGCGCGTCTCGTGCCACGTGTAGGTGGTTTCCGCAGGGAAGCCTCCGTCCCTTGCCCTCATGACCAGCTTGTGCGGCGGATTGTGCACGGTCACTTCGAAGACCCGGGACGACGTGCGTCCCATGAGCCGCGTCTCGAAGGTCAGTCGCGACCCGACCCTCAGCGGCTTCGTGGTCTCCCAGGCTGCGGACACAATCCTCGCGCACCACAGGTGCGCCCGGTCTGGGTCCGCCGCGAAGGCCGCCACCTCCACCGCCGGCCGTGCGATCCTGGTTTGCGTGAGCACGCTGACCATCCGTCCCTCCTCTTCCCGGTCCCCCTCCCATGCACCCGGGCCCAAGGTACACGGATGGTCGCGGCGGCGCGCCCCTCCGCTGCCTGGAGGACGGCTTCCCCGGCCCCGGTGGCGTGCGCCTCCCACCCCCGGGCGTGGGCCCGAGAGGTGGGTCTAACGGGTATCGGCGGGGACGGCGGGTTCGGGCATGGCTGTCGGATCACGTCCACGCTACCATACCGCCTTCTCGCGAAGGACCATCTCATCCAAGGACGACGTCATGGCAGTGCTGGCGGACCGGATCGCGACGCTGGGTACGGAGAACGCTTTCGAAGTCGGGAAGGACATCGCCCGCCTCGAGGCCCAGGGCAAGAAGATCATCAAGTTCAACCTCGGGCAGCCCGATTTCCGGGCGGCCGAGCACCTGGACGAGGAGTGCATCCGCCAGATCCGCGCGGGGAACACCGGATACGTGGATCCCGCGGGGATCCTGTCGCTCCGGAAGGCGGTCGCGGAGCACATGAGGAAGACACGCGGCGTCGAGGTGGACCCGGCCCGGGTGGTGGTCACCGCGGGGGCCAAGCCCCCCATCGGGCTCACCGCGCTGGCCTACGTGAATCCCGGCGACGAGGTGATCTACCCGAGTCCGGGCTTTCCCATCTACGAGTCCTGGGTGCGCTTCCTGGGCGCCGAGCCGGTGCCCTTGCGTCTTCGTGAGGAGCGGGACTTCGCGTTCACGCCCGAGGAGCTTGGGGCGCTCATCACGCCGAAGACGAAGCTGATCATCCTGAACTCGCCGTCGAACCCCACCGGTGGCGTTCTGTCCGCGGACGACCTGGCCGGAATCGCCCGGGTTATTCGCGAGAAGGCCTCTCCCGACCTCCGCATCTACAGCGACGAGATCTACGAGCAGATCCTGTTCGACGGGGAGGAGCACCGGAGCATCGTGAGCGAGCCGGGGATGGCGGAGCGCACCGTGGTGGCCAGCGGCCATTCCAAGGGCTTCGGGATGACGGGGTGGCGCCTCGGTTGGGCGGTCCTCCCGACACCGGAGGAGGCGGCGGTGTTCGCGCGGTTCAACGTCAACACGGTGTCGTGCGTTCCGCCGTTCATTCAGGAGGCGGGCCGTGAGGCGTACGAGAATCCGGAAACCGCGAAGTACGTGGCGCGTAACCTCCGGGCCTTCCAGGAGCGGCGGGACCGCGTGGTGCCGGGCCTGAACGCCATCCCCGGCATCACCTGCCGCACGCCCCGCGGGACGTTCTACGTCTTTCCCAACGTGGCGGGCTACTGCGAAGACCTTGGAATCCTCGAGGCCCACGCGGCGCTTCCCGAGGAGGAGCGGGCGCGCACGTCCCCCTCCAAGCTCCTCCAGCTCTTCCTCCTCTACAGGTACGGCATCGCCACACTCGACCGTGGGTCCTTCTGTCGGCTCGGCTCCGAAGGGGAGCACTACCTTCGTCTCTCCATCGCGAACAGCATGGAGGAGCTGGAGGCGGGGGTTCGACGGATGGCCGACGCTGCCGGGGATCGCGAGGGCTTCCGGGCGTTCCTCGAGGAGGCGCCTCACCGGGGCCCGTGAAGCGCCCCGGCTACCGTCCCGCGATGCGATGTCAGGGTGTGAGCCTGACCAGGACCATGGTGATGCGTGCGCCGGGATCGTACGCCGTCGTCTCTCGGTATTCGCCCCCGGGCGGGTAGGCGCCGGCGCGTTCTCCGTCGGCCCCGGTGACCCTGACCAGGACCCTGTCGGAAGGCTGGCCGGGGAAGCGGGCGTACTCCCGGGACTCGTCGAGGACGTTGTAGGAGAGCGTGGGGGGACCCCAACGTACCCGTGCTTCGGCCAGGGACGTGCCAGGGCCCACGCCGTCACCCGTCCGGGCCCGCGCCGACGTGGTGGCGACGAGGGCCACCGGCGCGTCCTCGCCGGCGGGGTCGCCGGAGGCGTAGAGGAGCATGTAGAGCGTATCCGCATCCACGGTCACGGGAACGCCGTCCAGGTCCACCATGAAGGGGGCAGGTGCCTCGCCCATCCGATGTTCCTCCGGCAGCGCGGCCCGGACGTCGGCCCTGGACATTCCCGCTCGGGCGGCGCCGATGCCGTCCTCGGTGATGGTCACCGACGGGGAGGGAGCGGCTCGCGGGGCGGCGTCGCCCGAAGTCGAGCCGGTGCCCCGGAGTGACAGGCCGGCAAGGAGCACTCCGGTGCCCCCGAGGGCCAGGGGCGCCACAAGGCGGGCGGCCCGCCGCATGCGGGCCAGGCCGGGGGGCACCCCCCCGCGGCGGGCGGCCACCGCCACGGCCATCTCCATGACCATGGCGGCCACCGCCAGCGTGAGCAGGGCCGCGAACGCCGCCGGGGCGAGCTCGGGGCGCGTCACGAGCGCTCCCCGCCCAGGTCGACCTCGAAGAGGACCGGGTCGGGCCGCGCACGCCGACCCCCGACGGCGCGGTAGAGCGCCTGCGCCGGTGCGTTGTCCTGCTCGGTGAGCACCCATGCCGCAGTGCAACCGAGGGCTCGACCGTGGCGCACCAGCGCTTCGACCACCGCGCGGCCGATCCCGCGCCTTCGATGGCCCGCCGCCACGCCGACCTCGTTGATCCAGAGCTCCGGGGCCTTGTCCGGGTGGACGTAGTGGACCCCGCTGGCGAAGCCCACCACCACGCCTCCCTCCGTGGCGATGGCGAGGTGGTGGCGGGGATCGCGGAGGAACTCCTCCGTCCAGGGCGCGCGGAGCTCGTGGTCGAACACGTCCGGCTCCACCTCCCGCAGCAGGTGGGCGTCGTCGGGTCCCACCAGTCGGATCTCTAGGGGCATCTCCGATCCTAATGCCCCGGGTCCCTGAACCGGTAGACGGCCCGCCCGGCGAGGGTGGTCTCGAGGCTGGCCTCCATCTTGCCGTCTTGCCTGTCCACTCCGGTTCACGCAGCCTTCGAGGCCGGCCGCCAACCACAGCCCAGCCCAGGAGCTCCTCCCATGCGCACGCTCGTCATGATCCTCGGGGTGCTCGCCGTGCTTCTGGGCGGGTATTCGCTCCTGGGAGGGGAGTTCTCCCTCACCGGACAGGAGACCGTGCTGGACATGGGGCCGCTGCAAGCCACCGCCGAGACCCGGGACGTGTACGCCCTGCCCCCACTCGTGCCCCCCGGGCCCCACGTCCTGGGACTGGCCGCCGTCGTGTTCGGCGCCCGCAAGTAGTCCTGAGGTCCGGCATGCTCTTCCCGATCCCCCAGATCCCGCAATCGTCGGACAGCTCCGCGGTCGGCGATTCGGTGGGCGCCTCGCTGGATCGCATCGGCGAGCAGGTGACCGCCACCGGGCGGCTCATTCTCGAGGGAGAGTGGGGGCTGGTGTTCCAGCGGGCCTTGGAGGGGCTCACGAGCCTGGCCATCGGCCTCGTGCCGAACGTGCTGTCGGCCCTGTTCGTCGGGCTCATCTTCTACGGGCTCTACCGCATCGTGGTGAGCGTCGCGGGTGGGGTGCTCAGACGGAGCCGGGGCGTGGACCAGGGGCTGGAGACCATCTCCATGAGGACGCTCCGCTTCCTGGGTTGGAGCTTCATCCTCGTTCTGGTCCTGTCCCAGCTCGGGATCAACGTGGCGGCGCTCGTCGCCGGCCTGGGGATCGCCGGCCTCGCGCTCGGCTTCGCCGCCAAGGATTCGCTGGAGAACTTCATCGCCGGGGTGACCATCCTCCTGGACCGGCCGTTCAGCGTGGGGGACTGGGTGACGGTGGATACCCACTACGGCAAGGTGAAGCACATCACCCTCCGCTCCACGCGGATCCAGACGCCCAACAACCAGACCGTGGTCTTCCCCAGCCTTCAGATGGTGACCAGGGCCGTCGTGAACCATACGACCG
>CAYGKI010000019.1:14371-18499 GCA_964350235.1 uncultured Gemmatimonadaceae bacterium
TGGACGTGCCGTTCGGCATCGCCTACAAGGAGCGCGTCGAGGACGCCCGCGCGGTGGTGATGGGACTCGTGCAGACCGACGACCCCAGGCTGGCTCCCGGGGCCGATCCGAAGGTCGTGGTCACGGGCCTCGGCGATTCCAGCGTGGACATGGAGCTCCGGCTCTTCCTCGGAGATCCCGGGGATGCCGTGGCCGTGCGTTGTGAGTACGTCGAGAAGATCTTCGCGGCGCTGAAGGACGCGGATATCGAGATCCCGTTCCCCCACCTGCAGCTCTTCATCGACGAGGCGCAGGCCTTGCGCGACACGCCGGTGCGGGTGATCCGCGGAGGGGACGCCTGAGCCGGCCCAAACTCGCGTCGCGTCTCGGGGCCTATTGGCAAGCCCACCGCACGCTCTTCTGGACGCTGCACTCCCTGTGGGCGCTGGCCACCGGGGTGGTGGTCATCGTGCTGGCCCGGGAGCGGTACGGCTTCGTGCCGTGGGTGGTCCTGTTCCTGGTGCTCACCTGGGCTTCGACCCTCTGGTTCGGGCGCCGCAGATCCACGGCCCCCCGCGGAGAGAAGGACGAGGGTGGAGGCCTTCCCGCCTCACCCGGCGTGGCAGCCGAGGCTACGTCGTACCTCACGCGCACCATGTACCAGGAGACCCTGTTCTTCCTGCTGCCGTTCTACGCGTACTCGACGGTGCTGGGCGAGCCGAGCATGGCCTTCACCGCGCTCCTTGCCGTCCTGGCGGTCCTCTCGTGCATCGACCTCCTGTTCGACCGATGGCTCCGGGAGAGCGCTCTGGTGGGCCTGCTGTTCTTCGCCGTGGTGACGTTCGCCGCGGTGAACCTGCTCATTCCCATCCTGCTGCCCCTGGACCCCACGCTGGCGGCGAGGATCGCGGCGGGTGTGGCGCTGCTGGCGGCGCTGCCTCTGGCCCTCGAGCGCGATCGCCCGTCCAGGGTCGAGAAGGTGGGCCTCGGGGCCGTCGCCACCGCGTTCCTCGTGTTCACGCTGGGACTTCCCCATCTGGTCCCGCCGGTCCCGCTGCGCCTTCAGAGCGCCACGTTCGCTTCGGGGATCGACCGGGAGCGGCTGGCCTTGGCCGATACCTTGTCGGGGAGCGCCTCCGCTTCGTCGGTGGCGGAGGGGGTCTTCGTCCTGTTCGAAGTGTTCGCCCCCACCGTCGTCCCCACCGAGGTCCACCTTCGCTGGGAGCGGGACGGCGAGCTGCTCAGGGAAGGGCGGACCATCGACATCACGGCACACGAGCTCGGCTTCCGGATCTGGGACGCGTGGCGGCCCACGGGAGCGGCCCTCGTTCCCGGTCGTTACCGGGTGGTGATGGAGACCCGGGGCGATCGGGTGTTCGGGGCGGCGGAGCTGGTGGTCCGGCCCTGAGTCAGCTCCTGTAGTCCGCGTTGATGCGCACGTAGTCCGCTGTCAGGTCGCAGCTCCAGACGTCCACGGACGCGGCGCCACGGTCGAGGTCGATGTTGATCCTCACCTCCTCCGAGTCCACCATATGCCGATGGGCGGCGCCCTCGTTTTCCACCAGGGGCCGTCCGTGGCGGTACACGTCCGCGCCTCCCACCGCGAGCTGGATACGCTCCGGGTCCAGCGGCACCCCCGCCGAGCTCGCCGCGGAGAGAATCCGGCCCCAGTTGGGGTCCCGACCCGCCACGGCCGTCTTCACCAGAGGGCTCCGCGCCACGGCGCGTCCGACCCGGGCGGCTTCGGCTTCATCGGTTGCGCCGGACACGTGCACGGTGACGAGCCGGGTGGCGCCCTCTCCGTCCCAGGCCACGTCCCGGGCAAGGTCCTGTGCTACCGCCGTGAGGGTCGGCTCCGTCGTGGGATCGCCGTGCCCTGCTCGGCGGCCCCAAAGCAGGACGGTGTCGTTTGGGGAGGTGTCCCCGTCCACCGTCACCCGGTGGAAGCTTCGGTCCACGACCCTTCTCAGGACCGGGTCCGGAGGCACGGGACATGCGTCGGTCAGCAGGAACGCCAGCATGGTGGCCATGTCCGGGTGGATCATGCCTGCCCCCTTCGCGAAGCCCGTGACCACGGCGTCGCCGGCGGTCCCCACCCGCGCCTTCGGGAACGTGTCGGTGGTCATGATAGCGCGGGCGAAGGCGTCGCCTCCGGCGGGATCACACGCACCCAGCAGAGGGTCCAGTGCTCGCTCCACCGCATGGACGTCCAGGGGTGCGCCGATGACACCGGTGCTCATCATCAACACCTGCTCCGTGGGGCATCCCACCCGACGGGCCAGCTCGGCGCAGAGGTGGCGGGCTGCGGCGATTCCCTCCGGTCCGGTGGCGCAGTTGGCGTTTCCCGCGTTCACCAGGACCGCCCGTACCAGGCCGCCGCTGGCGGCGAGGTGGGCGCGGCACACCGGGATATGGGCGCCCTGGAGTCGGTTGCTGGTGAACACGGCCGCCGCCGGATGTGGCTCGTCCGCCAGCAGGAGGCCCAGGTCGGGCTGCTCCGGGCGCTTCTTCAGCCCACAGCGCACGGACCCGGCGGAGAAGCCGGAAGGAAGGGAGACGGTCACGGGAGGAACGGGGCGTGAGGGGCGGTCAGTCGATGACCCGCGGACGGGTCCGCACCGGCCTGGGGCTGAGGACCGGAAGCGAGCCCGGCAGGCCACGCGCCACGTCCGGATCCAGGATCCGCTCCATGGCGATCTCGTCACATGCCTGGAACTTGGGGCAGTTCAGGCAGTCCTTGAACACCTTGTGCGGCAGGTTGTCGTGCGGGACGATGCCGAACTCCATCTTCTCGAAGAAGCCCGGCACATAGGTGAACGCGAAGAGGCGGGGCACGCCGAGGCGTCGCGCGTCGGCCACCAGCGCTTCGGCCATGGCTTTCCCCACGCCGCCCCGTTGCACGTCGGGCTCCACGGCCAGGGAGCGGATCTCGGCGAGATCGGACCAGACCACGTGGAGCGCCCCGCATCCCGCGAACTCGCCGTCCAGGTCGGCCACCACGAAGTCGCGGATCCCCTCGATGACCGAGGCGGGGGAGCGGGGCAGCATGATCTGCTCCTGGGCAAGCTGGTTCACCAGCCCCAGGATGGACGGGGCATCCGCCAGCGTGGCCGGGCGCACGACCAGACCTGAAGTCGTGGTCTGCACGGCCTCGGGTTCCGTCGCTTCCGTGGTGGTCATGTCTCGGAGTCTCCTTGGATCTCCTGCAGCCCCATCCGGATACGCCCCAGCGCGTCGTCGATCTGCGCTTCGGTCACCACGTAGGGGGGGAGAAGTCGAACGACGTCGCCCGCGGTGCAGTTGGTGATGAGGTGGTGATGCTCGTAGAGGCGGCGTTGGAGGTCCTTCGCTCCCTCGTGGAGCCGGATGCCCAGCATGAGACCCCGACCCCGGACCTCCGTCACCACCGGATGCGCTTCGGCGATCTCTTCCAGGCCCCCGCGGAGGCGGGCGCCGAGGCGCGCCACCTGCCCCATCAACCCCTCGTCCTCGAGCATTCCCAGGAAGAAGGCGGCCGCCCGCAGGGCCATGGGGCCGCCCGCGAACGTCGATCCGTGGTCTCCGGGCCTCAGCACGTCGGAGAGCTCCTCGCTCACCACGATGGCGCCGAGCGGGAGCCCCGCCGCCAGTGGCTTGGCCAGCGTGACCACGTCGGGCGTCACGCCGGACGATTGTGCGGCCAGGAAGGTGCCCGTGCGCCCGCACCCGGACTGGACCTCGTCGTGGATGAGGACGGTGTGGGTGGCCGAGCAAAGCGCCCGCACGCCCTGCAGGTATGCCGCCGGCAGCGGCACGATTCCGCCTTCGCCCTGCACCGGCTCGAGGATGACCGCGGCCGGGGCCTCCCGCTCCATCACGAGCGAGAGCGCTTGCAGGTCCCCGGCCGGGACGAATGTCGTGCCCGGGACCATGGGACCGAACGGTGCCCTGTACGACGCACCGGACGTCACCGAGAGGGCACCCATGGTACGTCCGTGGAAGCCTCCTTCCAGTGCGACGAAGCCCGTGCGATGCGGCCTTCCCGCGTCCTTTTGCCGCTTCCGGGCCAGCTTGAGCGCGGCCTCGTTGGCCTCGGCGCCGCTGTTGGTGAACAGGGTCGCGGCCAGGCCGGTGAGTCGTGCCAGGCGCCCGGCTACCTCTTCCGTATAG
>CAYGKI010000020.1:0-2756 GCA_964350235.1 uncultured Gemmatimonadaceae bacterium
CGTGGCTCCACCCACGGTCCATCCCACGGAGAGGGCGCAGAGCCCGGACGCGGCCATGGACAGGATGGTCACCCGGGGACGCCCCACCCTGTCCGCCCAATACCCTGCCGCCACGGCCCCCGAGCCCCCGGCGGCGATGACCCCGAACGTCCAGAGGGCGGCCACGGTCTCGGGGTCGTCCACGCCCTTTCCGGCGAAGTGATCGAGGAAGAAGAGGCCCACCAGGGACCACATGGCGTAGAGCTCCCACATGTGTCCCAGATACCCCCCGGTGGCCAGCATGGTGGGCCGATGCCCGAGGATCCTCCCCACGCGGCGCCACTCGAAAGGTCGCCTCACGAACTGGAAGGGTCCGTCGCGGTACCCAAGACCCACGAGCGCGGCGGCCAGAAGACCTGCCAACGACGCACCGGCGATGACCGTGCCCGCGTCCGGGCCTCCGAAGGCCTTCATGAGGTACGGCATGGCCTTCCCCACCGTCAGCGCGCCCACCACGCCCCCGATGGCCAGCCCCCGCGAAGCCCGGAACCAGGTCGACACCATCTTCATGCTGGGCGGATACACGCCCGCCAGGAAGAAGCCGGTGAGGAAGCGCACGCCCAGCGCGGCGCCATACCCACCCACCACCAGGAGGAGGGCGTTGGCGCCGGCCGCCAGCACCGCGGACAGCGCGAAGTAGGCGCGCAACGGAAGGATGTCGGCCAGGTTCAGCAAAGCGGCCACTGCCGTCCCGGCCACGAAGCCGATCTGGACCACGGAGGTGAGCCACCCCACCTGGCCTCCGGTGAGGCTCCAGCGAGCCCTGAGCTCGGGAGCCAGCGCCGTGGCGGTGAGCCACGCGGACAGGGACAGGAGCACGGCCGCCGCAAGGAGCGCGAGTTGGCCCCATCGGGCGGAAGGCTCGCCCTCCTGGCGACCCGGAGCCGACCCCTGGACGGACCGGTTCGGCGTCACGGAGAGACGAAGCGGTACATCAGTCTGATGAGCCGGTACGCCTCGTCGGCGTCACGGGCGTCGTACGCCACCGTGAATCCGTCCTCCTTCTCCATGCCGGGGATGGACTGGAGGACGTCCACGTGCGTGGTGCTGGCGAAGCGCATGCGGATACGCGCCGGGCTCCCCACGTCGAAGACCGGGTAAGCCCCGTCCGGAAGTCCTTCCAGCGCGCGGTCCACGGCGTCCCGCAGCATGGCGTGCACCCGCTCGGGGTGGATCAGGCGCGCCGAGGCGGGGGTCTCCGCCACCTTGGTGGTGACCATCTCCGCGTCCACCAGCGCCTCCATCTCCCGAACGGCCGCCGCGTCACCCGCCACCAGCACCACCGGCACGCCCAGGCTTCCGGCGAACGCCGCGTTCATGCCTCCTTCCCCCACCTCCACGCCGTTCATCCAGAGTCCCTTCACGGATCCGGACCCGGTGTGGGCCAGGAATCCGTCCGGATCACCCGCGCGGGCATGGTAACCCAGGAAGACGGCCGCATCGAACTCCCCGTCCAGCCCCTGTACCATGCCCAGAGGCTTGATGGCGCCCTGGATATAGGTGACACGGGGGTCGAGCTCGGTATGGAGGACGTTCTGGTGATCTCCGTGGGAATCGTTCACCAGGACGAAGGCGTCGGGATGGCGTGCGAAGATGGCCTCGGTCACTGCGTTCACCTCTCCGGTCACCAGATGGCGCCCCGTGGCGTAGTCCTTCCCGCTGGACGACGTCATGGCCGAGGTCCCGATGCCTCCGATCCCTTCCATGTCCACGGAGATGAAGATCCTGGGCGGGGCGTCCTGCGCCGCGGCCGGCACGGCCGCGAGGAACGCCGCCGCCGTCAGGGAGAGGAAGGTGCCGATTCTGTTCATGATGACCGCTCCGGTGGGGTTGGAGGATGCATGGTACCGCGCCCCGGAGGATCCGGCCACGGCGGGTCGGATCGGTTGCCTCGCATGGGATCCTGATACATCGTTGCGTCCCCGTCGCGTCGGCCCGGAAGCCGGCGCTCCAACACCGACCCACCGCACGCCAGGACCCAGCCCTTCCATCGATCCGCCCGCCGCACGCTCGTCCTCGGGGAGTCCGTCATTCGCGAGATGAACGACGAGGCGGACCGCCATGGTGCCATCAATCTGGCCCAGGGCATGCCCGACTTCCCCGCCCCGGAGGTCCTGAAGGAGGCGGCGTGCGATGCCATCCGTGGAGACCTCAACCAGTACGCCATCACCAGCGGCGCAACGGCGCTTCGCGAAGCGATGGCCGACAAGTACCGGGACTGGTACGGGCTGGAGTACGACCCGGAGACCGAGGTGACCATCACGTGCGGCGCCACCGAGGCCATGGCGTGCGTCGCGCTCGGCCTGTTCGACCCCGGGGACGAGGTCATCGTCTTCGAGCCCTTCTACGAGAACTATGGGCCGGACAGCCGGCTGGCCGAAGCCAAGCCCGTCTTCCTCAGGCTCGATCCGCCGACGTACGACCTGGACGAGGACCGCCTGAGGGCGCTCATCACGCCGCGGACCCGGGCCATCGTCGTGAATACCCCCAACAATCCCACCGGTCGGGTGTTCGGGCGCGAAGACCTCCAGGTCATCGCCGACGTGTGCCTGGAGCACGATCTCATCGCCATCACCGACGAGATCTACGAGCACATCATCTACGACGGGGATCACGTCCCCCTGGCGACGTTCCCGGGCATGGCCGAGCGGACCATCATCCTCAGCGGGATGTCCAAGACGTACAGCGTCACCGGCTGGCGGATCGGCACGGTCATG
>CAYGKI010000020.1:2766-3612 GCA_964350235.1 uncultured Gemmatimonadaceae bacterium
CTCCAAGATCCACGACTTCATGACGGTGGGTACCGCGGCCCCGCTCCAGGAAGCCTGCGCCGTGGGCATCCGGGCCCTGGGTCGCGACTATTACACGGACATGATCGAGGAGTACCGCGGCCGCCGTGACGTCACCATCGCCGGACTGCGCGACGCGGGGTTCCAGTGCGCCACGCCTCAGGGTGCCTACTACGTGATGGCCGACTTCAGCGCCATCAGCGACGACGACGACTTCACGTTCGCCCGCCGACTCATCCGGGAGGCCGGGGTGGGAACGGTTCCCGGATCCAGCTTCTACCACTCCGAGGGCGCCGGGCGGACGTTGGTCCGCTTCGTGTTCTGCAAACGGGAGGAGACGCTCCAGGAAGCCGTGGAGCGCCTCAAGGCTTTCGCCCAGCGGATCGGATGAGGAGAATCGGATGACCCTTCAGGGACGGGCGGTCCTCTTCGGGTTCGACGCGACTCCGGTGGGCGTGGAAGTCGTGCCTCGGACCCGCCGTTGGCGGCTGGTGGGCGCGCTGCAGGCCATGGGGGCTTCCCTGCTCGTGGCGCCCGTGGCCGCGGTGGTCCCACCGCACGCGCCCTGGGCCATCGGTGCCCTGGCCGCGGGAGGATTCTTCGCGCGGCGGCGTTGGGTGGAGACGCATACCCTCGTGGGCGTCGATGGGACGTGCCCGAAGTGTGGGGCGGAGTTCAAGAGCAGGAAGGGCCGGCTCCGCCGTCCCCATCCCCTGGACTGCGAGGCGTGCCATCACACCAGCGAGCTGCGCTTACCGGAAGGCGCCTTGCCGGAGGAAGGCGAGGCCACGCCGGGACGCTCCTGAAGATGGCGCCGGCCCCGGTCCG
>CAYGKI010000020.1:3622-11661 GCA_964350235.1 uncultured Gemmatimonadaceae bacterium
CTCACGGAGCGCCGGCAGCGGCGCGTGGTCCAGGAGATGCCTGCTTCCCGCGAGGCCGATGGCGACGGTGAGCCCCGTGACGACGCTCCAGACCGCCGCCAGAGTCCCCCACGGCGGCACGTAGCTCACCTCGAACACCGAGGGGAGGAGCACGGAAGCCGCGACGCCGCCCAGGATGATCCCCGCCAGCGTGGCCAGAGTCCCCAGGGTGGCATACTCCGCCAGAAGCACCGTCCTGACCTGGCCACGCCGCGCGCCCAGGGTTCGTAGCAGCGCCCCTTCCCGCTTCCGCTGCGTCCGGGACGTGGCCAGCGTCGCCACCAGCACCACCCCCCCGGCCAGCGCCGCGAAGCCTCCGAGGAAGGCGAGCGCCCGCCGTACCAGGTCCAGCACGGACTCGATGGCTTCCTGGACGCGGGACACGTCCAGCGCCGACACGTTGGGGAACGCACGGACCAGGTCTCGCTGGACCGCGGTCCGGGCCTCCGCGTCGGGCATGCGGGCCAGCATGAGCGCCGTCTGCGGCGCGCCGTCCAGGCTGCCCGGCTCGAGAACCGCGAAGAAGTTTGGCTCGAGGCGTTCCCAGTCCACCCGCCTGAGGCTCGTCACCACCGAGGGGACGTCCACACCGGAGACGTTCCAGGTCACCGTGTCCCCCAGGCTCACGCGGAGGCTCTCCGCCACGTCCACTTCCAACGAGACGCCGGGGAGGTCTCCCGATGCCACCGTGGTATCATCCTCGGTGCCCGGGGTGCCGTCCCACCAGCGCCCCGCCACCAGCTCTTCCGCGCCGCCCAGCTCCGCCCGATAGGTATTGCGGTACTCACGACGGAGCGCCCAACCCTCCGGCCGCCCCTCGCCCTGGTCCCGCTCCCGAAGCTCTTCCGGAGTCACGCCGTTGATGGCGGAGATGCGCGCCGACACCAGCGGAGACACCTCCGCGTCTTCGCGCGCTTCCAGGGGAAGCAGATCGCGGACGCCTGCGATCTGATCCGGCTGGATGTCGAAGAGCAGCAGATTGGGACGGTCCTCCCCGAACGTGAGCGTGAGATCGCGCCGGACGGACCCCTCCACCTGCAGGAGGAGGGCGATGACGAAGGTGCCCAGCCCCAGCGCCAGCGTGACGGACACCGTCTGGTTGCGCGGCCTGAACAGGTTGGAGACGCCCTGGCGCACCGGGTACGGCAGCCCGGGCGGGATGACCCGACGGGTCACGGCCACCAGCCCCCACGCCACCAGCCAGAGCGCCCCCACGGTCACGGCGAGTCCTGCCGCAAATCCCAGCCCCACGTTCGTCTCGGGGGCCTCCAGGACACAAAGCGCCACCACGCTCGTCGCCACGCACCCGACCACCAGGCCACGGAGCCACCGGGACGTTCGGGCCGGCTCCACATCCGCGCGCAGCGCCTGGAGCGGCGTCACGTCGCGGATCTTCAGGAGGGGAAGGAACGCGAAGGCCAGCGCCACCCACACACCCACGCCCAGGCCCGCCAGCGCCGACCCCGGGGAGAAGGACGGGGTGATGGGCACGGGAAGGACCGGGGCCAGGACCACCGGGAGCAGCCTCTGGAGCGCCACACCGAGGACGACGCCGGCGGCGGCCCCCAGCGCGCCGAGGCCCGCGGCCTGGAGAAGATAGACCAGGAAGGTGACGCGCTGGCCCGCCCCGAGACACCGCAGGACCGCCACGGACGCCCGCTTCTCCTGCACGTACACGTGAATCGCGCTGGCGACTCCCACGCCTCCCAGAAGGAGCGCGCCCAGACCCACCAGGCCCAGGAACCGGCCGAGAAACTCCACACCGTTGGACAGGCGCCTGGCCTGCTGCTCGGCCAGGGTGAATCCGAGGCGCATCTCCCCGAACATGTCGTCGTACCGCTCGTCCAGGGCCTGGCGCTCGTCCACGTCCGGGATCTCGAAGAAGAGCTCGTACCGGGCCAGGCTCCCGAATCCGAGCAGCTGGGCACGGTCCAGGGTTTCGTGGGATACGAGGATCCGCGGGCCCACCGCGGTCTGGAACGCCAGGTCGGTGGGCAGGTCGTCCACCGTCCCCGCGATCACCAGCGAGGCGTTCCCCACGATGATGGTGTCGCCGACGGCCACTTCCAGCTGGGGGAGCACGGCGGGATCCACCAGGGCCCGTCCCTCTTCCAGGTGGGCGCCCCAGGCCCCATCCGGAACGCTGCGAACGGACCCGTAGAAGGGGTATCCCGCGTCCATCGCCCGGACCTGGATGAGCCGCACGATGTCGGACGAGGGGGCCAGCACCATGGAGGGGACGCTGGTGACCCGTGCGGTGCGGCGCCCGGCGGCGGACAGGGAGTCTCTCAGAGCCTGGACGGTGTCGGACCACGGACCGTCCCCGCTGAGGCGGGCGTTGGCGCCCATGAGCACCTCGGCCTCCCGCTCCACGGCACGCTCCACGTCCACCTGGAACGAATGGATGGATACCAGGGCGGTGACGCCGAGCGTGATGGACGCCATGTAGGGCCCCACCCGCCGTATCGAGTGGCGGGCCTCCCTCGACGCGAACCGGAGCGCCGCGCGGATCCAGGTCGGGAGGGTCATTCCCGCGTTCCCGCGACCTCGGGGTCCGGAGGATGGTCCGCCCGGCGCCGCGATCCCGCACCCGGCCGGTCGGAGGCGATGCGCCCTCCCGCCAGGGTCACGACGCGATCCGCCCGCTCAGCCAGCGCGGGATCGTGGGTGACGAGGATCAGCGTGGTCCGCTCCTCCGTGTTGAGCGCTTCCAGCATCTCGACAATGCCCGCGCCGGTGGCCTGGTCCAGGTTCCCGGTGGGCTCGTCGGCGAACAGGATCGCCGGGCGGTTGGAGAAGGCCCGCGCCAGCGCCACGCGCTGCTGCTCCCCCCCGGAGAGCTGAGCCGGATAGTGGTCCTCCCGGTCACCGAGCCCCACGCGATCCAGGAGATCACGCGCCCGGTCCCGCGCGCCCTCGAACGAGCCCTGGAGCTCGAGGGGTACCATGACGTTCTCCAAGGCCGTCATCGTGGGGAGGAGATGAAACGTCTGGAACACGAACCCGATGCGACGTGCACGAAACTCGGCCCTACCGTCCTCGGTAAGATGCGACAGGTCCTGCCCCCCGATGCTGACGGTCCCGGACGAGGGAGCGTCCAGGCCGGCGACGAGTCCGAGGAGCGTCGTCTTGCCGCTTCCGGACGGTCCGACGATGGCCACGACGGATTCGGGGGCGATCTCCAGGTCGATGCCGTCGAGAACGACCAGGGGTCGCCCTCCACTGACGTACGTCTTCCCCACTCCTTCCGCCACGATCACATGCGTCTCCTCGCTCTGTTCAGCCTCGTCGCCATGCTCCAGGCCTGCGGCCCGGAAGACGGTACCCGGGGTGACGCGGCCACCGTCGTCGATTCCCTACCCGCGGCCACGGGGGCCACGCCTACCGGGGCCGTCCCCGGTGTGGCGGCGGAGGCCGCCGACAGCCTGCCCCGCGTGGTCTTCTTCGGCACCAGCCTGACGGCGGGCTTGGGCCTGCCCGGACCGGACGATACCTACGCGGCGCACGCTGCGGAACTCGCGGCGGCCGCCGGGGTGCCCTTCACGCCGGTCAACGCCGGGGTCTCGGGAGAGACCACCGCCGCGGGGCTCCGGCGAATCGACTGGGTCCTCCAGGCCCCGTTGGACATCCTGGTCGTGGAGCTGGGCGCCAACGACGGTCTGCGTGGGCTTCCCGCGGAGCAGATGGAGGAGAATCTGAGCGAGATCGTGACGCGTGCACGCGCCCGATGGCCCGACGTCCGGGTGCTCCTCCTGGAGATGGAGGCGCCCACCAACATGGGCGAGCGGTATCGTGGCGCGTTCCGGGACGTCTTCCATCGCGTGGCCGAAGAGCATGGGGCCAGCCTGGTGCCCTTCTTCCTGGACGGCGTGGCGGGGATCCCCGACATGAACCAGTCCGACGGGATCCATCCCACACCTGAGGGGCATCGCATCATGGCCCGCAACATCCTGCCCGAGCTCACCGACGCCTTGCGGGACGTGTACGCAGAGCGCGCCGCCTCGGACACGGGGGGACTCAGATGAGCGGGTCGCCGTTCAGCCTGGGGACGATCATCCTCGGAGGCGCGGCGGCCCTTCTCGTCGGGGTCCTGGCGCTGGGCTTCCTGCTCCCCACGGATTGGACCGCCAGCGCGACCCGGATCCTCGACGCGGACGCGGCGTCGGTCTACGGCTACCTGGACGATCCCGAGGGCTGGCAGGCTTGGACCGCCTGGCCGGACTCGGGACTGGTTCGCTCAGGCCCCGATTCTGGCGAGGGGGCCGCCATCGCCTGGGACGATCCCGAGTTCGGTGCCGGGTCCTTCCGCATCGTGGAAGCCGAGCCCGGACGACGGGTACGCTACGAGGTGGAGGTCGGCGGAGGCGCCATGCGCACCCGGGGAGAGCTGACGCTGTCCCCCACAGACGGCGGCGTCGAGGTGGTCTGGCACGAGGAAGGCGACCTGGGCCGCAATCCCCTCATGGGGTACTGGGCGTTCTTCATGGATCGCGCCCAGACGACCGAGCTCGAGCGGAGCCTCGGTCGTCTGAGCGCCGCCCTCAGCGCCCCCTAGCGAAGTCGATGAGCTCGCGGTTGCTCTGGGTCTTCCGCATGGCCCCGAGCAGCTCGAGCATGGCGTCCGCCGGAGCCACGCCGGCGAGCTGACGCCGCATGGCGTGGGAGATCCGCAGGGCGTCGTCGTCCAGGAGGAGCTCTTCCTTCCGCGTCGCCGACGCGGAGAGGTCGATGGCCGGATAAATCCGCTTGTCGGCCAGATCCCGGGACAGCACCAGCTCGCTGTTCCCCGTCCCTTTGAACTCCTCGAAGATCACCTGGTCCATGCGGGACCCGGTATCCACCAGCGCCGTGGCGATGATGGTGAGCGATCCCCCGCCCTGCGTCTCGGAGATCTTCCGGGCGCTCCCGAGGAAGCGCTTCGGCTTCTCCAGCGAGTTGGCGTCCAGGCCACCGGAAAGCGTCTTGCCGCTCCCGTTCTCGGTGGTGTTGTACGCCCGCGCCATCCGGGTGATGGAGTCCAGGATGATGACCACGTCCTCTCCCTGCTCCACACGGCGGCGTGCCCGCTCGAGCGTCATCTCCGCCACCTGCACGTGCCGTTCTGCGGGCCGATCGAAGGTGGACGCGATGACCTCGCCGAAGCCGGCCTGCTCCATCTCCGTGACCTCCTCGGGACGCTCGTCCACCAGGAGGATCATGAGATGGCACTCGGGATTGTTGGTCACGATCCCCTCGGCCACCGACTGCATGACCATGGTCTTACCGGCCTTGGCCGGCGCGACGATCATGGCGCGCTGACCCTTGCCGAACGGACAGAACAGGTCGATGACCCGGTTCGTGTAGTCCGGACCGCCCAGCACCTGACGCCCACACTCCAGAACGAGCTGCTCGTCGGGATGGACGGCGGACAGGCGCTGGAAGTTGGGCCGCTTCTTGGCGTCTTCCGGCGGGTTGTCGTTGACCAGGGCCAGGTATGCCAGGGGCGCGCTCTTGTTGGGCCGAGGCGGTGCCCCGACGATGCCCATGAGCTCGTCACCGGAGCGCAGCCCGAACTTCTGAATGATGCGGGAGGCCACGTAGATGTCGTCGTTGCCGGGGGTGTACCCCGCTTCCCGGCGACGGATGAACCCGGATCCGCTCCCCAGGACCTCCAGCAGCCCCAGTGGGCGCGACTGCGCCATGAGCTCCTCGGGATCGTCCGGGAGGTCGATCTGGACCTCCGGCTCGTTGCGGTTTTCCTGGTCCTGGTTACGGCGGCCGCCGGTATTGCGGCGGCCGCGCCGGCGACGATTGCCGCGGCGGGAGCGGCGGCCTCCGCCGCCTTGCTGCTTGTCTGACGAGTCGGACACTGTTGAGACCGGTTGCCGGATGCGGTTCCAGCGCGGGTGGTCGCGCCCGGGCATCCGTCGGGAGGTGATCCGCGCGCCAAGAGGGCGCGGCACGGGTCCATCCGACCGGCCAGGGGGCCGAGTCGGCGCCGACGTGCTTCCGTCGGCTGGACGAAGGGTAATGTTCCACCATTCGCGCCCAGGATCAAGGCATACGTCGACGGGAGCCGTCTTCGGACGTCCCGCCGCGCCTGCTCCGAGGGGCCCCGGCGCCCCGATGGAAGGTCGTCCCAGGCGGCGTGTCCTCTCCAGGACGACGGGTGTCCGCCCCATGGGACAGATACGGTGCTCAGGGGGGCTCCCGTGGAGCACAAAGCGTTGTCTTCGTGTATCTTAAGAGAGGACGTCCCGGTGGCACGCCCCATGCATTACAGGGGCACGGATTCATCCAAGGAGGACATCGTGGGCACCCTGACGAGATCCATCGCACTCCTGGCGGCCGGCGCCTTTCTGGCGCCCGTCGGGGCATCGGGTCAGACGCACGTTTCACTGGCGTTCGAGACCGGTCCCCTGTTCACCGGCGTCGGGATCAGCACCGGATCGTACTACGACGGTGGGTCCGTGTTCGTGAACGCTTCACTGGGGACCTATTACGGAACCCAGTATCGTCCCCGCCACGGTCTCTACACGTCCAGCTACCACTACGCGCCGGTGGTTCGGACCTATGTGAGCAGCTCCAGCTGCTGGGATTCCTACTGGGACAGCTACTGGGACCCGTATGGCGGATGGTACGTGGACTGCGTGGTCCATGGTCCGTATGCCTACAACTCCTACAGGGCTCGGAGCTGGCGTTCGCGTTGGGGGATCTGGAGCTCTCACGTGGTCTACCGGTCGTCCCGGTACGCCTACGTCGATCCGTGGGGACCCTACTGGGCGTACGACCCCTGGAACAGCTACTGGGACGGCTACCGTGACGGCTACGTCGACGGTCGTTGGTCCCGGTGGTATGCCCCGCGCCCCGTGCGCACGGTCTACGCCTACGGGGGGCGCACCGGCTACGCCACGTACCGTCCGTCGCCCCTGGTGACGTCTACGCGCTACAAGGAGGACCCGGGATTCCGGTCGTCCACGCGCACGGCCGTCCGGCGGACCGGTGCCGCCGCGAGCCCCAGCAGCACGCGCATCGCTCAGGACCGCACCGCGGCGGCGGCGCCGTCTGGACGGATCTCGCCCGCCAGCGGGCGGACCGATGTCCGCCGCGGCAGCGCTCCGGCAGCGGCCGGGCGCGTGGCCCCCTCAACGGGTCGGACGGACGTCCGTCGCGGCAGCGCGCCGTCCGCGTCCACGCCCAGCGCCAGGGTCGCGCCGTCCACGGCACGGACGGACCGCTCCGCTCGTCCTTCCGGGCGCATCGTGACGCCCAGTGAGCGGCAGCAGTCGGGCCGTGTGGCGACGCCGCGGGCCACCCCCTCGACAGGGGGCTCGGATCGGCCTTCCAGCCGGGTGGCACCGACACGCGCCCAGAGTCGGCCGGACGCGCGGGTGGCGCCGTCTCGGCAGGAGCGCCCCTCCAGCAGGGTAGCGCCGCAGAGCGCCCCGGACACCCGCCGTCCAAGCATCACGCCGCGGACGGACACCCGGGCTGCGCCGTCGGCGACGCCGCGGTCTTCGAGGGGTACGCCGACGGTGCGCCCGGAGCCTCGCTCCGCGCCGTCCACGCGCTCCGCCCCGTCCCAGCGTCCCAGCGCCGGCGCGCGAACCACGCCAACGCGTCAGCCCGACCGTGCGGCTCCGTCCAGCGCGCCGGTCCGGACGGAGCGAGCCAGACCCAGCGTCACGCGCAGGGCGCCGGATCCCCAGCCGCGTTCCAGTGCCGGGTCGCGGGCCCCCCGCCCGTCTCCCAGCGCCAGGTCGACGCCACAGAGCCGGACGCCCAGTGCCCGGCCGTCACCTTCCAGCCGCACGCCCGCCGCGCGGCCGGCTCCCTCCGGTCGCAGCTCCGGAGCCCGCCCGGCTCCCTCGGGTGGATCGCGGGGGAGCGCTCCGGCCTCTCGCCCGCCGAGCCGTCGTCCCGGGGGTGGGGGAAGCGCCTGAATCGAGCGACGAGCAGGACCCTTCGGCCCGGCCGCCGTCCCACTTTGACGGCGGCCGGGCCTCGTCGCATGTTGGCTC